>NZ_JBITFP010000027.1:0-89023 GCF_044456245.1 Micromonospora sp. NPDC051006 | reverse complement strand
ATCTGCGCCCGCTCCCCGGACGACAACCGCTTCCCCGGCATGAACCAACATCCTCACGAAGATCCATCCCGTTGCAACAACCACTTGAGCCCAAGACGATGGGAGGCCACTATTTCCTGGATCGAGCACGATCTTGCCGGGCACGACCGGGCCGACCGGGCCGGGCGGGCCGGGCGGGCCGGGCCGGGCGGGGTCGGGCCGGGACGGGGTGGTGGGGTTAGGCGGCGGTGGTCCAGAGGGAGCGGAAGGCGGCGGCCTCGCCGGCGAGCCAGCGTTCGACCTGGTCGGCCTTGACGCCGTCGGGCATCCGGTGCGCCTGGCCGCGCCGGACGTCGACCAGGACCGGCTCGGCGTGCGGGAGCACCGCGTCCATGTGCCGGGCCATCAGGTGGAGCGTGGCGAGCGCCGTCTCCTCGCTCGGCGGGGCCTCGTCGAAGTGCAGCCGAACGGCCTCGACGCGTCCGTCGTCGTGGCGTAGGCCGAAGTGCGGGTTGATCTTGACAGGCAGGTCGCCGAGCATGGCGAGCGCGTCGCGGGTCTGGGCCAGGTCGACCGAGGCGGGCTCGCCGAGGGAGTGCAGCCAGGTGGTCGCGCCGGGCACCAGCGCCTGGTAGAGCGCGCGCCAGCGCGGCTTGACCAGGTCGACCACCTGGTCGAGGTGGGTGCCGCCGGTGTGGAAGGCGATGTCGGCCTTGAGCGCCTTGACGAACTGGCCGTGCGGGTTGAAGCCGTGCCGGCTGGCCCGCTGCTTGCGCAGCCCGCCGACGAAGGTCGCCTTGGTCGGGCCGGTGCGGTCGACGTAGCGGGTGAAGCCGAGCAGCGTGGCGTAGGGGGTGAGCGGGGCGGAGGCGGGCGCGGTCACGGTCGTCCTCCCAGGTCAGGAACCGGTTTAGTACATACATTCTAATCGACGATCCTGACATCGCCCAGCGAACGAAAGGGGCCGTCCGGGCATCCCGGACGGCCCCTGAAAAAGAAGTTCTAGAGCTGGCCGACGGAGGTGATCCGGACGACGGCGGCGCCCACCTCGTCCGAGGCGACCAGGTCGATCTCGGCGCTGATCCCCCAGTCGTGGTCGCCGTCCGGGTCGTCCAGGATCTGCCGGACCGCCCACCGCTCCCGGCCCTGTTCGATCATGAGCAGCGCCGGTCCGCGGGCGTCCGGCCCGGTTCCGATCGAGTCGTACGACTCGAAGTAGGGCGCCAGCGCGTCCGCCCAGGCGTCGTAGTCCCAGCCGTCCGCGGCGTCGAGTTCGGCGAGCAGGTCCCAGCGGCGCAGCGCGGCCAGCTCCACCCGGCGGAACAGGGCGTTGCGCACCAGCACCCGGAACGCGCGGGCGTTGCGGGTGACCGCCGGCGGTCGATCGTCGAGGGCGGCGTGCGCCTCGGCCACCTCGGCGACGTCGGATGGGTTGCGCAGCCGCTCCCACTCGTCGATCAGGCTGGAGTCCACCTGCCGGACCAGCTCGCCCAGCCACTCGATGAGGTCGACCAGTTCCTCGGTCTTCGCGTCCTCGGGGACGGTCTGCCGCAGCGTCTTGTACGCGTCGGCGAGGTAGCGCAGCACCAGCCCCTCGGAGCGGGACAGCCCGTAGAACTGCACGTACTCGGTGAAGGTCATCGCCCGCTCGTACATGTCCCGCACGACGGACTTGGGGGAGAGCTGGTGGTCGGCCACCCACGGGTGCCCCTGCCGGTACATCTCGTAGGCCGCGTCGAGCAGCTCCGCGAGCGGTTTGGGCCAGGTCACCTCGTCGAGCAGTTCGAGCCGGGCCTCGTACTCGATGCCCTCGGCCTTCATCGCGGCGACCGCCTCGCCGCGGGCCTTGAACTGCTGGGCGGAGAGCACCTGCCGCGGGTCGTCGAGGATCGACTCGATCACCGAGAGCACGTCCAGGGGGTACGCCGGGGATTCCCGGTCCAGCAGCTCGATGGCGGCCAGGGCCAGCGGCGACAGCGGCTGGTTGAGGGCGAAGTCGAGCTGGAGGTCGACGGTGAGCCGCACCCGGCGCCCGGTCTCGTCCGGCTCGGGCAGCTCCTCGACCACGCCGCCGGCGCGCAGCGCCCGGTAGATGGCGATCGCCCGGCGGATGTGCCGGCGTTGGGCGGCCCGCTCCTCGTGGTTGTCGGTCAGCAGGTGCCGCATGGCGGCGAACGCGTCGCCGGGGCGGCCGATGACGTTGAGCAGCATCGAGTGGCTGACCTGGAAGCTCGAGGTGAGCGGCTCGGGCTCGGCCGCCACCAGCCGGTCGAAGGTGGGCTGCCCCCAGCCGACCGACCCCTCCGGCGGCTTCTTCTTGACCACCTTGCGCCGCTTCTTCGGGTCGTCGCCCGCCTTGGCCAGCGCCTTCTCGTTCTCGATCACGTGCTCGGGCGCCTGCACCACCACCCGGCCGATGGTGTCGAAGCCGGCCCGGCCGGCCCGCCCGGCGATCTGGTGGAACTCGCGGGCCTTGAGCAGCCGGGTCCGCACCCCGTCGTACTTCGACAGGCCGGTGAAGAGCACGGTGCGGATCGGCACGTTGATGCCGACGCCGAGGGTGTCCGTGCCGCAGATGACCTTGAGCAGGCCGGCCTGGGCGAGGGTCTCCACCAGGCGGCGGTACTTGGGCAGCATGCCCGCGTGGTGCACGCCGATGCCGTGCCGGACCAGCCGGGACAGCGTCTTGCCGAAGCTGGAGGTGAACCGGAACCGGCCGATCGCGGCGGCGATCATGTCCTTCTCGGCCCGGGTGCAGACGTTGACGCTCATCAGCGCCTGGGCGCGCTCCAGCGCGGCGGCCTGGGTGAAGTGCACGACGTAGACCGGGGCCTGCTTCGTCTCCAGCAGCTCCTCGAGGGTCTCGTGCATCGGCGTCATCGCGTACGAGAAGAGCAGCGGGACCGGCCGCTCGGCCGACCGGACGACGGCGGTCGGCCGCCCGGTGCGCCGGGTCAGGTCGTCGACGAACCGGGTGGTGTCGCCGAGGGTCGCCGACATCAGGATGAACTGCGCCTGGGGCAGCTCGATGAGCGGCACCTGCCACGCCCAGCCCCGGTCGGGCTCGGCGTAGAAGTGGAACTCGTCCATGATCACCTGGCCGACGTCGGCCCGGGCGCCCTCGCGCAGCGCCAGGTTGGCCAGGATCTCGGCGGTGCAGCAGATGATCGGGGCGTCGGCGTTGACGCTGGCGTCCCCGGTGAGCATGCCGACGTTCTCCGCGCCGAAGATCTCGCAGAGGGCGAAGAACTTCTCCGACACCAGCGCCTTGATCGGCGCGGTGTAGAACGTGGTCCGGTCGTCCGCCAGGGCCGTGAAGTGCGCCGCCACCGCGACCAGGCTCTTGCCGGAGCCGGTCGGGGTATTCATGATCACGTTCGCGCCGGAGACGATCTCGATGACCGCCTCCTCCTGGTGGGGGTAGAGGTCGAGGCCGCGCTCCTTCGCCCAGCCGGCGAACGCGTCGTAGAGGGTGTCGGGGTCTGCGCTTGCGGGCAGCGCGGCGGTGAGCGTCATATCCCGTCCATGGTGCCTGGATCATGCCCCTCCGCGCCAACCGGCCGCGGCCCGCCCCGTCAGCGGCGGTGGCGGATCAGGTCGAAGATCGGGCGTCCGGCGGTGAGCGCGCGCCGTTCGAACTTCGTCACCGGCCGGTGCGCCGGTCGCGGGGCGAACCCGCCGTGCGGGTCGACCAGCTCCGGGTCGGCGTCGAGGGTGGCCCGCATCACCTCGGCGTACTCGGCCCAGTCGGTGGCGCAGTGCAGGGTGCCGCCGGGGGCCAGCCGGCTGCGCAGCAGCGCCACGTGCGCGGGCTGGACGAGCCGCCGCTTGTGGTGCCGGGCCTTCGGCCACGGGTCCGGAAAGAAGATGTGCACCGCGTCGAGCGAGTCGACCGGCAAGCGGCGAACCAGCTCCAGGGCGTCGCCCCGGGCCACCCGGACGTTGCCCAGCCCGCGCCGCTCCACCAGGTCGAGCAGGTTGGCGATTCCCGGCGTGTGCACCTCGACCGCCAGGTAGTCCCGACCCGGGTCGGCACCCGCCATCGCGGCGGTGGTCTCGCCCATGCCCGAGCCGATCTCCAGCACCACTGGCGCGTGGCGACCGAACATCGCGGCGAGGTCGACCGGGCCGCCGGGCCCGTCCGGGACCTCCAGGCCGTACGCGGGAAAGAGCCGGCCCAGCGCGTCGGTCTGCCGGTCGGACATCCGCCCGCGGCGGGGGTGGAAGGTGCGGATGGCCCGGGGCGCCGCCGGGTGCTCCGCGGCGGCGCTGAGGTCGTTGTCGGTGAAGGTCACAGCGCTGCGAGCGTACGCGACCGTCCTGCCGGATCGGATGTGATGTGCGCCCGGGGATGAGAGGATCCATCTCGTACGGCAGACCGGGCGGTCCGCTGCCCGGCACGTCCGCGACGGTGTCGGGAGGGGGTTGGTTCAGTGACCCGCGCTGGCTTCGTGCTGTCGGCTCTCGTCGCCGGTGTGCTGCTCGCCGCCGGGCCGAATCTCGGCGAGAGTCAGCCGTTCGCCACCGGACCGCCACCGGCCGGTGGTCCGGCGATCACCGACGATCCCGCGCTCACCGTGGACCCGGTCGCGGCCGCCGAACCGACCCTCGGGGATGATGCCGCGCCGTCCGATGACCCGGCGCTGATCGTCGATCCGGCGTTGGCCGACGGCTCGACGCTCGCCGGTGACCCGTTGCTGGTCGGCGACGCCGCCCTGGCCGGCGGGTCGGCGCTGGCCGGTGCGCCGGCGCCCGGTGAGCCGGGCAGCTCGCAGCCGCCGCCGAACCCGGTCGTCGACGTCTTCGTCGAGGTCAGCCCGAGCACCGTCCAGGCGGGCTACCTGGTCGGCATCAAGGCCAGCTGCCGGGACAACTCGATCCCGGCCATCGTGGTGTCGGACGCGTTCGGCCGGGTGCAGGTGCAGCCGCAGCGGGGCCTGCTGACCGCGTCGCCGATGGTGCGTGAACGCACCCGCCCCGGCAACTACCGGGTCAAGCTGGAGTGCCGTGACGGGGAGACCGCCTCGACCATGCTCCAGGTGGTGAAGGCCGTGAAACCCAGCCGCGGTCCGGCCACCGGGTTCGGCGGCGGCGCCGGCGGCTTCACCGGGGGGCTGCTGCTGCCCGGTGGCATCGCGCTGACCATCGCCGGCCTCGTCGTCGCCGTCGTCGCGCTGCGCCGGCCGCGTACGGTGCGCGGCAGCAACCGGGGCTGAGCCCGCGATGCCGGCCCCCCGCCCCAGCCGCCCGCCCGTCGGGTCGCCGGCCGACCGCTCGGCGCTCGCCCAGCGGGTCTCCATCACCCACGCGATCACCGCGCAGCCAGCCCCGCCGGTACGCCCCGCCGCAGGCCGGGGCACCGGCGTTCGGAACCGGCGACCCGGGCGCTCGCCCTGGACGGTGCCGCTCGCCGTGGTGCTGGTGTTGGCCGGGGTCTTCGCCACCGGTGTCGGGCTGGGCCGCTCGGCCGGGCCGCTGGAGTGGGCCACCAGCGGCGCAGACCGGCCGGCCCGCAGCGACAGCGCCGCCGTGCGGGCCAGCCGTCCGGTGAGCCTCTCGGTGCCGACGATCAAGGTGTCCGCACCCGTCGCGCCGGTCGGGCAGGCCCGGGACGGCTCGATCGCCGTGCCGCCGCTGGAGCGGCACAACGAGACCGGCTGGTACGACCGGGGCCCCGTCCCCGGCGAGCCGGGCCCGGCGGTGATCGTCGGTCACGTGGACACCAAGAACGGCCCGTCGGTCTTCTACCACCTGGGCAGGCTGAAGCCGGGGGACACCATCGAGGTGGCCCGGGCCGACCGGTCGGTGGTCGTGTTCCGGGTCGACACGGTGGAGCACTTCCCGAAGGACCAGCTGCCGGCCGAGCGGATCTACGGCCACGAGGGCCCACCGGGGCTGCGGTTGATCACCTGCGGCGGCGAGTTCGTCGGCGGTCGCACCGGCTACACGGACAACATCATCGCCTTCGCCTCGCTGCAGTCCACCCGGAAGCCGTAGCCCCGGTCAGGGGACCTGTTGGATCACCTCGAACTCGAGGAGGGTGGCACCGGAGGCGACCGGGCGCTGCTGCTGCCCGGCGTGCGCGGCGCGGGACGGGCCGGCCGCCCAGGCCTGGTAGGCCTCCTCGGACTCCCACTTCGTGTACACGAAGTAGCGGCTCTCCCCGGCGACCGGGCGGAGCAGCTCGAACCCGAGGAAGCCGGGGGAGTTCTCCACCGCGCCGGCGCGGGCGGCGAACCGCTTCTCCAACTCCTCGCCGGCACCGGGCGGGACGTCGATCGCGTTGATCTTCACGACTGCCATGCCCCCACCCTAACCAGCGCCGGCCGGCTCAGAACGTCTCGACCGCCGGCACCAGGGCGGCGTCCACCACGACCGGCGCGTGGTCCGAGGGGCCCTTGCCCTTGCGCGCCTCCCGATCCACGTACGCCGAGCTGACCACCCGGACGAACGGTGCGGAGGCGTACACCAGGTCGATCCGCATGCCCTTGTTCTGATGGAACATCCCGGCCCGGTAGTCCCAGTAGGTGAACGGGTGCGGCCCCTTCATCGGGGTGGGCACCACGTCGCTCAGCCCCAGGTCGCGCAGCGCCGCCAGCGCGGCCCGCTCGGGGCGGGTGACGTGGGTGGAGTGGGTGAAGACCGCCGGGTCCCAGACGTCCGCGTCGGTCGGCGCGACGTTGAAGTCACCGCAGACCGCGAGCGGCAGCTCCCGGGTCAGCTCCTCCTCCAGCGCGTCGCGCAGCGCGGCGAACCAGGCGAGCTTGTACGCGTAGTGCGGGTCGTCGGGCGCCCGGCCGTTCGGCACGTACACCGACCAGACGCGCAGCCCGCCGCAGGTGGCCGAGATGGCCCGCGCCTCGGGTTCGGGGAAGCCCGGTTCGCCGGGGAACCCGACCGTCACGTCGGTCAGGCCGACCCGGGAGAGCAGGGCCACCCCGTTCCACCTGCCGTCGCTGTGGCTGGCCACCGTGTAGCCCAGCTCGCCCACCTCGGCCACCGGGAAGGCGCCGTCCGGGCACTTGGTCTCCTGGAGGCAGACCACGTCCGGGGCGGTGCCGGCCAGCCAGTCGAGCAGCCGGGGCAGGCGGGCCTTCACCGAGTTCACGTTCCAGGTCGCCAGGCGCATGGTCCCAGCCTGCCGCATCGCTGCCCGGGGCGCCGGCCGGCGCCCCGGGATGTCGCGCCATCGCGGGTCGGCCCCGGGGATGTCACGCCTTCGCGGGTCAGCTCCCGGGAGTGTCGTTCGGGCGGGTCTGCTCGGCCAGGAACCGCTCCAGCTCGGCGCCGAGCTCCTCGGCGGTGGGCAGCGGTCCGGCATCCGGGGCGAGCAGGTTCTTCTCGCCCCGTCCCCGGGCGAACGCGTCGTACTGCTCCTCAAGGGCCTGGACCAGCGCCGCGGCGTCCTCGGTCTGGGCGACCTGCCGGTCGATCTCGACCCGGACCACCTCGGCGGCGGAGCGCAGCCCGTCGCGGGGCAGCAGCAGCCCGGTGCTGCGCGAGATCGAGGAGAGCAGGACCTCCGCGGCGGCCGGGTACTCGGTCTGCGCCACGTAGTGCGGCACGTGGGCGGCGAAGCCGAGCGCGTCGCGGCCCAGCTCGCCGAGCCGGAACTCGAGCAGGTGACCGACGCTCGCCGGCACCTGCACCTGCTGCAACCAGGGTTCGTAGCCCGCGATCAGGTCCCGCCGGGTGGCGTGTGCGGTCACCCCGGTGGGCCGGGTGTGCGGCACTGCCATCGGGATCGAGTTGAGCCCGACGGTGAGCCGGACGTCCAGCCGGGCGGCGAGGCCGGCGACGGCCGCGACGAACCGCTCCCACTGCAGATCCGGTTCGGGGCCGGTGAGCAGCAGGAAGGGCGTCTCGTCGTCGTCGCGCAGCAGGTGCAGCTCGAGCTTCGGCGTGTCGTACGACTCCCAGTGGTCCTCGACGAAGGTCATCACGGGGCGCCGGGACCGGTAGTCGAAGAGCTGGTCGACGTCGAAGGTGGCGATGGGTCGCGCCTCCAGCGAGGTGAGCAGCTGCTCGCGGGCCAACCGACTGGCGTTGCCGGCGTCGACGAAGCCGGTGAGGGCCTGGATCAGGACCGGCTGACCGAGGTCGGGCAGATCGTCGGTGAGCTCGTAGAGCTCGTGTGGGTCGAGCACCGGTGCGGACCTCCCTGGGATGTGCCTGCGGGGCGCCACCGCGTGCCGTGACGCCCGGTTCCGGCAACGTACCCGCCATCCTGGCGCATTCCTTCCCCGGGCGGTCCGTTCTCGGGACCGGGATCAGGATCGGGCAAATCACCTCATTCCACCAGTCGGCCCGCCGATGGTGCCCGTTCGGACGATGCGGGCATGGGACGGACGGCCGAGTTTGATGATCACTCCGGCGGTCGCGTCCGAATGGTGGGTTTCCTCCCGGTCCTGCGCGGTCGGGTGGGGCAGGAGGTTTCTCCGGTCCGCGAGGTCCGTCCGCTGCTGACCCCGGCCCGGCCCGACCGTCCCCCACCCGGCCTGAATAGTGTGGCCAGGGCCACGAGATCACCGAGGGTAATCAGCGGCAGTGCCTGCCTAGCCTCGGCTGATGCGTGCCGACCACACCCCCGACGACCCGAACGCCCCCACCGACCCGTATGTCCAACCGGATGACCAGCCATCGGCCGAACGGCCGACCCGGTGGAGTCGCCTGCAAGCCGGTGGCGTCCGGGAGCTGAGCACCGCGCCGGGCCGAGTGCGGGTGGCGCTCGCCGCCGGCGTGGTCTGCTGCCTCGGTTTGGCGGCGGTCGCCCAGGTCGGCGACCGGACCGCCCAGGCGGATCCGCTGGCCGCCCGTGCGGACCTGGTCCAGCGGGCCGAGCAGGAGCGGGCCTCCCGCGGCCTCGACCGCACACCGACCGCGAAGCCCACCGCCTCCGCCACGACGCCGGCGGCGGAATCGGCCGCTCCCGCCCCGACCCGCCGCGACCCGGACACCGCCTCGGACCGGCCCGCGAAGCGGGTCGCGCCGGTGGCCGGCCTGAGCAGGGCGCAGATGGCGAACGCCGAGACGATCGTGCGTACCGGCCGGGAGATGGGCGTGCCGCGCCGGGGTCTGGTGATCGCGGTGGCGACCGCGATGCAGGAGAGCAACCTCTACAACTACGCCAGCGGCGTGCTGCCCGAGTCGCAGGACTACCCGCACCAGGCGATCGGCTGGGACCACGACTCCGTGGGGCTCTTCCAGCAGCGCCCCAGCAGCGGCTGGGGGCCGGTCGGCCGGCTGATGGATCCGGCGTTCGCCACCCGGCAGTTCCTCACCGCCTTGGAGCAGGTGCCGGGCTGGCGGCAGATGCGGCTGACCGAAGCGGCCCAGGCGGTGCAGGTCTCGGCCTATCCCGACCTCTACGCCCAGCACGAGTGGCGGGCCACCGAGGTCGTCGACGCCGTCGCTCCCGCCGGGCGTTAGCCGGCCCCGGCCGGGCGCTGGGTCAACCCGGCCGGACGGTACTCTCCGACCACTGTGGACGGTTGCGAGTCGGCCATCCCGGGTACATCCGTTGTCGGTTCCAGGTACACATGAGAGACGGCACACCGACTGGAGGACCGAGATGTCTCTGTTGCAGCGAATCAGCACCTTCCTGCGCTCCCCGAAGGGGCAGCAGCTCGTCGCGCGCGGGCGCCAGGAGCTGGCCAAGCCGGCAAATCAGCAGAAGCTGCGCGGGCTCGCCGCGCGACTGAACAAGCGCCGCTGAGCGCCGCCGGACCGTCGTACCCCCTGCGCCGACCTCCCCGGGAGTTTCTGTGACCGATTCCGTGCCCGCCGACGGCCAGCCGCCCACCTCCCTGCCGCAGCCGCCCGCGGTGCCGCCGGCCGCACCACAGGACGTCCCGGAGGCGCCGCCGGCCACCCTCTGGGACCGGATGCGCGACGATCCGCAGTACGCCCCGGAGCACCTCGCCCTGGAGGCGGTGCGCCGTCTCGGACCTGAGGCGGCGCAGTGGGCACGCCGGGCCCGGGCGGAGCAGCCGGGCGCCTCCGCCGACGTGCTGGCCGAGCAGGTGGTCCGCAAGTTCGTCAACCGGGCGCGGCTCTCCGGTGCCGTCTCCGGTGCGGCCGGGCTGCCCGGCGCGGTGATCGACGTGGGCGTGCTGGCCTGGACCCAGGCCCGGATGGTGCTGCACGTCGCCGCGGCCTACGACGTCGACCCGCTGCACCCCGACCGGGCCACCGACCTGCTCGTCCTCCAGCGGGTGCACAAGGTGGCCGAGAGCGCGCGGCTGGCGCTCGGAGTGGCCGCCGGCCGGGAACGCGCCGGCGCGCTGTTCGGCACGGGTGGGCAGCGTCCGCTGGGCAAGGTGATGCTGCGCCTCGGCGTCCGGCTGGCCCAGATGGCCGGGGTCCGGGCCGCCAAGCGGGTCTTCGCGAAACTCGTCCCCGGCGCCGCGATCATCCTTGGCACCTGGGCCAACTCCACGGCCACCACGGATCTCGGCGAGCGCTCCCGGGCGCTCTTCCGTCAGCGGGGCAACCCCGTGCCCGGTCCGCGCCGGTCCTGACCCGCGGCAGGGGTGTCGGGTCAGTCGGCGAAGCCGGAGGCGCGCCAGGTCACCTCGGCGAGGCGGTCCTGCCCGGCCGCGTTCGGGTGGAACCAGTCCAGCGGGTTGACCAGGTCCAGGGTGAACCGCACCCGGTGCACCGCCCCGCCGTCGTGCCGGCACCGCGACCCGTACGCCCGGCACGCGGCGACGAGTTGGGCGTTGTAGGCCGCGATCCGCTCCCGGAAGGCGGTCCGGCGGGCCCGGTCGGCGGGGGCGGTCGAGGTCGCCCCGGCCAGCAGGGCCGGGCAGACGCCGCGCCGCCAGGCCCGGACCGCCCGGGACTCGGTGTGCCCGACCTCCCAGAGCCGGTACAGGTCGGGGATGCTGACCACCAGCACCCGCGCCTTCGGCCGGCCGGCGCGCAGCGCACGTAGCCCCCGGTCCACACCGGCGCGGAACTCGGCCACCGGAGTCATCTCCTCGATCCGGCCGCGACAGGCGTCGTTCGCGCCGATCAGCACGGTCACCTGGTCGGGCCGGTCCCGGGCCGCGGCCCGGGCCTGCGCCTCGAGCGCCGCCGCCCGGGCGCCCGGCCGGGCGTGGTTGTACGCCCGGCCGCGGATCGCCGGATCGCGGTCGAGCAGCCGCCGGTAGAGGCTCTCCACCCGCAGACCGTCCCCCGTCGAGAAGGAGTTGCGCTGGCACGAGGTGAGCACCAGGCAGGAGCCGAAGCCGGTGGTGATCGAGTCGCCCAGGGCGGCGATGCCGCCGGACGAGCCGGGTGGCGGGGATTCCCGGGGCGGGCGGGTCGCACCCTCACCGCCGCCTTCGCAGGCGAGCGCGACCAACGCCAGCAGGCAGGCGACGGCGGTGACCCAGCGTCGAGGCATGACCTTCCCCGTCCGGCAGCGCAGAGCAACGGCGCGGTCACTCTATGCGTGGGCCGGGCGGTGGTGGGCGGCTGATGTCGGGTATGCGGCAGACCGGTGTCGCTGCCGACGCCCGCGTGGTACCGGCCCGCCACCGCCGTCCGGGTGACCTCGCGCCGAGGATTGACTTCGCGCGTTCTCGAAGTGGAACGCTTGGCCGAGTCGTCGCCGACATCCGCGCGCCGCGAGGAGGCTGTGGGACATGAAACTCGGTCTGCACTACTGGAGCTTCACCACCCCGCCGGAGCCGGGGCTGATCACACCCACCCTGGCCCGGACCGCGCAGATCGCCGACGAGACCGGGTTCGCCGCCTTCACCGTGATGGACCACTACTTCCAGATGGACGCCGTGGCGCGGGCCGAGGAGCCGATGCTGGAGGCCTACACCACGCTCGGCTACGTCGCCGCCAAGACCGAGCGGATGGCGCTCGGCGTGCTGGTCACCGGGGTGATGTACCGGTATCCGGGGCTGCTGGCGAAGATCGTCACCACCCTGGACGTACTCTCCAACGGTCGCGCCCGCCTGGGCATCGGCGCCTCCTGGTACGAGCGCGAGCAGAGTGGCCTCGGCGTGCCCGTGGTACCCGTGGGCGAACGGTTCGAGCGGCTCGAGGAGACGCTGCAGATCTGCCTGCAGATGTGGAGCGAGGACAACGGTCCGTTCGAGGGCAGGCACTACCGGCTGACCGAGACGCTCTGCGTGCCCGCCCCGATCCGCCGGCCCCGCCCGCCCATCATGATCGGCGGCAGCGGTGAGAAGAAGACGCTCCTCCTGGTCGCCCGGTACGCCGACTCGTGCAACCTCTTCGGCGGCGACACCGACGAGTTGCGCCACAAGCTCGGTGTGCTTCGGTCGCACTGCGAGGCCGAGGGGCGCGACTACGACAGCATCGAGAAGACCGTGGTGATGCGGGTGTCACCGCTGGACGAGCCGGACGCCTTCCTCGCCACCGCCGAGGAGTACGCCGCGCTCGGGGCGACCGAGCTCCAGGTCACCCCGGACCGGCACCCGGTGGAGTTCGCCGAACAGGTCGGCGAGCGGCTCCTGCCGAAGCTCGCCGACATCGGCTGACCGGGCCGGCGGTCAGCGGACCGGGCGAGGCGGCGCCACCTCGCCCGGCCGTTCCGGTTAACCCCGCCGATCCGGGGTAGGTCGGAAGAATGACGAGATCGCAGCCCCGGCGCGCCCGTGGCACGGTCGGGCACGCGTACAGCGCGCTGAACCTCCGGCTCGCGCTCGCCAGCTTCGGGCTGGTGATCATGGCCATCTTCGCGGTCCTGGCGTTCCTGGCCGGCGTGGTGTGGCTGGGCGTGGTCTGCGCGTTCTTCGCGGTCGTCGCCGTGGTCGACCTGGTCATCATCCAGCGTCGCCGCGCCGCCCGCCGCCGGGAGGAACCGGGCGCACAGCACTCACTGTTCGAGTGACAGGAGGACGAGATGTCCATCGCCACCACCAACCCCGCCACCGGACAGGTGCTCAAGTCGTACGACCCGATGTCCGCCGAGCAGATCGACGCCGCGATCGAGCGGGCCGACCTGGCGTACCGGCAGCTGCGCGGCACCACGATCGAGCAGCGGGCCGGATGGATGAACGCGGCGGCTGACCTGCTCGACGCCGAGCGCGACGAGATCGCGCGGATCATGACCACCGAGATGGGCAAGACGTACGCCGCGGCCAAGGCCGAGGTGACCAAGTGCGCCGCCGCCTGCCGGTTCTACGCGGGGCACGCCGCCGCGTACCTGGCCGACGAGCCGGCCGACGCGGCGGCGGTGAAGGCGCGCCAGGCGTTCATCCGCTACCAGCCGATCGGGCCGGTGCTCGCCGTGATGCCGTGGAACTTCCCGCTCTGGCAGGTGATGCGGTTCGCCGCGCCGGCGTTGATGGCCGGCAACACCGGCCTGCTCAAGCACGCCTCGAACGTGCCGCAGACGGCGCTGCTGCTGGAGGACCTGTTCCGCCGGGCCGGCTTCGCGGAGGGTGCGTTCACCACACTGCTGGTCGGCTCGGACGCGGTCGACACGATCCTCTCCGACCCCCGGGTGCGTGCGGCGACGCTGACCGGCAGCGAGGGCGCCGGCCGGTCGATCGCCCAGATCGCCGGCCGGGAACTGAAGAAGACCGTGCTGGAGCTGGGCGGCAGCGACCCGTTCGTGGTGATGCCCTCGGCCGACCTTGATCGGGCCGCCGAGGTGGCCACCACGGCGCGGTGCCAGAACAATGGGCAGTCCTGCATCGCCGCGAAGCGGTTCATCGTGCACACCGACGTCTTCGACGCCTTCGCCGAGAAGTTCGCCGCCGCCATGGCCGCGCTGCGCGTCGGCGACCCGATGGACGACGGGACCGACGTGGGCCCACTCGCCACCGAGCGGGGCCGCGACGAGGTGAACGGTCAGGTCCGGGACGCGGTCGAGAACGGCGCCACGGTGCTCGTCGGCGGTGAGCAGCCCGACCAGGACGGCTGGTGGTACCCGCCGACCGTGGTCACCGACCTGACGCCGGAGATGCGGATGTGGCGCGAGGAGGTGTTCGGCCCGGTCGCCGGCCTGTTCCGGGTCTCCTCCTACGAGGAGGCGATCGAGGTGGCCAACGGGACCAGCTTCGGCCTCGGCTCGAACGCCTGGACCCAGGATCCGGACGAGCAGCGGCGCTTCGCCACCGACCTCGACGCCGGCAACGTCTTCATCAACGGGATGACCACGTCCTTCCCCGAGCTGCCCTTCGGCGGGGTGAAGAACTCCGGCTATGGGCGGGAGCTCTCCGCGCTGGGCATGCGCGAGTTCTGCAACACCAAGACGGTCTGGGTCGGCGGCGGCGACATTGGCCCGGTGGGGTCGGCCGGGGCGCACGCCGAGTAGTGGTGCTTTAGCCGGGCGCCGTCCTGGGTACGGAACGCAGCCATGACGGTGTTCGGCTTCCACGCGTCCCACGAGCAGATCCATCCCCGCGCCCTGCTGGAAGCGGTGATCCACGCCGAGCGGGTCGGTTTCGACGCCGCCATGTCCTCGGACCACTTCTCGCCGTGGAGCACCCGCCAGGGCCACTCCGGCTTCGCCTGGTCCTGGCTCGGCTCGGCGCTGCAGGCCACCGGGCTGCCCTTCGGGGTGGTGAACGCGCCGGGGCAGCGATACCACCCGGCCGTCATCGCCCAGGCGATCGGCACCCTCGCCGCGATGTACCCGGGCCGGTTCTGGGCCGCGCTCGGCACCGGCGAGGCGAGCAACGAGCACATCACCGGTGACGGCTGGCCGCGCAAGGACATCCGCGCCGCCCGCCTGCGCGAGTGCGTGGACGTGATCCGGGCCTTGCTGGCCGGCGAGGAGGTCAGCCACGACGGGCTGGTCCGGGTGGACCGGGCCCGACTCTGGACCCGACCCGAGCAGCCGCCGGCGCTGATCGGCGCGGCGGTCAGCGTGGCCACCGCCCGCTGGTGCGCCGAGTGGGCGGACGGGCTGATCACGGTCAACGCGCCGGTCGAGCACCTGCGCCGGATGATCGACGCGTACCGCGACGCCGGCGGTCGGGGCCCGCTGCACCTGCAGGCGCACCTCAGCTGGGCGCCCGACCAGGCCGAGGCCGAGGCCGTCGCCCACGACCAGTGGCGCAGCAACGTCTTCGCCCCGCCGGTCTGCTGGGACCTGGAGACCGCCGAGCACTTCGACGCGGTCTCCGCCGACGTGCCCCTGGAGCGGGTGACCCGGGTGGTGAACGTCTCAGCCGACCTGGGCCGGCACGTCGGCTGGCTGGAGGAGTACCAGGCGCTCGGCTTCGACCAGATCGCCCTGCACCACGTGGGCCAGCAACAACGGCCCTTCCTGGACACCTTCGGCGCCGAGGTGCTGCCGAAGCTGCGCGCCGCCCACTGATCGTCCGCGCCCGGCGCGCCGCCTAGGCTCCTACCCCATGGAGGGACTCTTCGAGGTCGTCGTCTTCCTGGCGGTCGCGACACTCGGCGCCGCGCTGGCCCGCAAGCTCGGGCTGCTGGCGCCGATCGTCCTGGTGGTGGTGGGCCTCGTGCTCTCCTTCGTGCCCGGCTTCCCGCACGTCCGGCTCGAACCCGAGCTGGTGCTGGTCGGGATCCTGCCGCCGCTGCTCTACGTGGCGGCGCTGGAGACCTCCGTGCCGGCGTTCCGGCACAACCTGCGCCCGATCCTGCTGCTCGCCGTCGGGCTGGTGCTCTTCACCGCGGTCGCGGTCGGGTTGGTGCTGCATCTGCTGCTGCCCGCGGTGCCGTTCGCCGCCTGCCTGGCGCTCGGCGCGGTGGTCGCCCCGCCGGACGCGGTCGCCGCGACGGCGGTGGCCCGCCGCATCGGGCTGCCCCGTCGGGTGGTCACCATCCTGGAGGGCGAAAGCCTGCTCAACGACGCCACCGCGCTGGTGCTGTTCCGGGTCGCCGTCCTGGCCGCTGTCGGTTCGGCGGTCGGGGTGGCCGAGGTGACCAGGGAGGTGCTCGTGTCGGCCGGCGGTGGCGTGCTGATCGGCGCGCTCGGCGCGCTGGTCTTCGGTTTCGTGCACAAGCGGATCAGCGATCCGCTGCTGGACAACGCGCTGTCGCTGATCATCCCGTTCGCGGTGGTCTTCACCGCCGAGGAGATCCACGCCTCCGGAGTGGTCGCGGTGGTGGTCACCGGGCTCGCCCTGGGCCACAAGCTGCCGCGACTGCTGTCGGCCGCGTCCCGGCTTCAGGTGGGCGCGGTCTGGCGGCTGGTCCGGTTCCTCCTGGAGGGGCTGGTCTTCCTGCTGGTCGGGCTTCAACTGCCCGACGTGCTGCAGGATCTGGACGAGCCGGCCGGTCGCGTGGTCGGGGTCACCGCGGCGGTGCTCGGCGTCGTCATCGTGGCCCGCTTCGTCTGGCTCTTCCCGGTGACCTACCTCACCCGACTGGTGCCCCGGCTGCGGCGCGGCGAGGCGAAGCTCGCCAAGCCCGCGAAGTATCCGGCCGTGGTCGGCTGGGCGGGGATGCGCGGCGTGGTGACCCTGGCCGCCGCGCTCGCGCTGCCGCTCACCCTGGCCGACGGGGCGCCGTACCCCCGGGCGCTCTTCATCTGGCTGGCCTTCGCGGTGATCGTGGTGACCCTGGTCGGTCAGGGCGCCACCCTGCCGGCGGTGGCGCGACGGCTCAAGCTGCCCCCGGACGACGCGGTCCAGGACGCGCTCTCCGCCGCCGGGGTGCAGCAGCAGGCCAGCCGGGCGGCCCGGGAACGCCTCGACGAGTTGGCCGACAGCGCTCCGGAGCCGGTGGTGAACCGGCTGCGCCGGGCGGTGGACGATCGCACCAACATGGCCTGGGAGCGTCTCGGCAGCGCCGAACGGGAGACCCCCTCCCAGGCGTACGGCCGACTGCGGCAGGAGATGATCGACGCCGAGCGGGAGGTGTTCCGGGTCGCCCGGGACACCGGCCGGATCCCCGAGGAGGTGCTCGTGCGGGCCTATCGTGATCTGGACCTGGAGGAATCGTTGTTGAAGCAGGAGGGTGGCGAATGAGCTGCCAGCATCTGACCGAGGCCGGCACGGCCGAGCCGCGGGCCACCGGGGAGTGCCCGGACTGCGTGGCGATCGGCAACGCCGACTGGGTGCACCTTCGGGCGTGCCTCAGCTGCGGGCACGTCGGCTGCTGCGACTCCTCGCCCAACCGGCACGCGACCAAGCACTTCGAGCAGACCGGGCACCCGGTGATGCGTTCCGTCGAGCCGGGGGAGTCCTGGCGCTGGTGCTTCGTGGACGAGGAGATCGGCTGAGCCGTCGCCGCGGGCGGACGGGGACGGGAGTCAGGGCAGGCGGCGGGCGAGCACCTGGCCGGGCCACGGCTCCCGGCCCGGACGCCGGACGGTGAACGGGTCGGTGCGGGTGAAGCCCTGCCGCTCGTACCACCGCACCAGCGCGCCGTCGCCGCCGGCGTAGCAGTCCACCCGGAGCAGCCCGACGCCACGGTCGCGGGCCAGCTCGGCGGCGTGCGCCAGCAACCGACCCCCGATCGCCTGCCCGGTGTACGCGCGATCGGTGACCAGCAGGTTCACGTACAACTCCGGCTCCGTGGCGGCCGGCACGTATTCGGTGGCCGCGCCCACCACCAGGGCGCCGACCGGGCGTTCGCCGAGCACCGCCAGCCACAGCCCGCCCGACCCGGCCCACGTGTCCGCCTGGGCGATCCGGCGGGGATCCGCCGAGGCCGGCTCGGTGCCCCACTGGCCGGTCCGGCCCTGCGCCACCAGCCAGGCGGTCGCGTCGTCGAGCAGTCGCAGGACGGCGGGCGCATCCGTGGGGTCACCGGGCCGGATGGTCAGGTGCTGCGCAGCGGTCATGGCTGACATGTTCCTACAACGACGACCGTGGATGCTCGGCGTCATCCTGCCCGGCCGTCGCCGTGGCGAGCCGGGCCGACGGCGTCGCGTCACGATCGGGCGCACCGGCGGGCCGGGTGAGCAGCGCCCACCGGGTGAGCCCCGGCACGAGCAGCCCCACCAGGGCGAAGAGGGCGACCAGCCCGATCCAGCCGGCGCCGCCGCCGTCGAGGACCGCCCAGGTCAGCAGGGCCGGGCCGGCCGTCCGGGTCAGGCCGGTGAGCAGCCCGTCCACCCCCTGGTAGGCGCCGATCGCGGCCGGATCGGCCAGCTCGTAGGCGAGCCCGGCGCCGGCCGTGCCGTGCCACAGGTCGCCCACGGTGTAGACGGCCGTGCCGAGCAGCAGCAGCCCGATCGCCAGACCGGGTGACGCGCCGCCGGCGGCGGCGTAGAGCAGCATGGCCGCCGCGAGCACCAGCCCGGCGCGGCGCATGGTGCGGGCGGCCGGCAGGGCACTGCGGGCGCCGCGACTCAGCCGGACCGCGAGCAGCACGGTGAGCACCGTGTTGACCAGCAGGACCGCCGACACCGTCACCGGTGGCGCCCCGGCCCGGTTCACCGCCCAGAGCGGCAGCACCAGGGTGAGCACCACCCAGTGCAGCGAGAGCAGCGCCGACGCGCCGCTCACCGCCAGGAACGGCCCGTCCCTCAGCGCGCGGCCGACCCGGGGCGGCCCGCCGGCGACGCGGGCCGGCGAAAACGCCGGCAGCCGCATGATCAGCGCCACGGAGACCAGATAGCTCGCCACGTTCCCGAGCACCAGCAGGTGGTACGCGACGGGAGTGTCCGCCGCGAGCGCGAACGCGGCCAGCCCGGCGCCGAGCGCGATGCCGAGGTTGGCCACCGCGCGCAGGGTGGCGAAGGCGTGCACTCGCCCCTGTGGACCGCCCACCGCGGCGACCAGCGCCGCCCGGACGGCGAGGTTGCCCGAGACCAGCAGCGCGTCCAGCACCGCCACCGCGAGGAACACCGGAAACGAGCCCACCAGCAGGTACGACGCGGCGACGGCGGCCTGTAGCAGCTGGAGCGCGGCCCGCAGGGTACGCGGGTCGTACCGGTCGGCGAGCGCGCCCAGCGGCACGCTCGCGGTGAGCCCGACCAACCCGGCGACGGTCAGGCCCGCACCCACCTCGGCCGGGCTCAGCCCGACGATCCGGGTCAGATAGAGCGCGGAGCCGGTGAGCCAGAGGCCGAGCCCGACCGTGTTCGCCAGGGTGGCCGACGCCAGGGTGCGCAGGTGCCCGGGCGTCGGTACCGGCGAGGCCATCAGCGTCGCCTACGGACGGCGGCACGCGCGGGACCGGGCATGGCTCGACCGTAGGTCCGCACCGTCGGCTCTGGAGTGCCCGACGGGCGCGACGCCGGTCACAGCCGGCCGGCGCCCCGCCGGGTCACTGCCGCCGGCCTCACGTGTCCGGGCCGGCGTGGGCGGCCGTGCCGGGCCGATTGTCAGGGGGCGCCGCCGGACTCGCTGGTGACGCCGGCGTCGGTGGCCAGACCGTCGTTGCCGCCGTAGCCCTTGCCCCGGGTGCTGCCCCGGGAGCGGCGGCCCACGTCCCGCCGGCTCTGCCGGATCGCCTGGCGCGCGATCCGCAGCGTCTCATCCCGGCCGGCCCGGGCCCGCCGTCGCCGTCGTCGCACCGCCAACATCACCACCCCTGCGGCGAGGGCGAGCGCCGCGCCGGTCGCGAGCCACAGATAGGCGTCCATGACCGGAACGGTAGGCCGGGTCCGCCAGCACGGGTCCGCCCCGGCGCGACCGGGGTCGCGCCGGGGCGGGGTGTGCTCAGGACGATGCGCACCTGGTGCCGTTCAGCGTGACCAGGCCGGGAGGTGGGTTCGCGCCGCCGCCGGTGGTCGCGTTGAACCCGAAGGTCACCGTGCCGCCGGGGTTGATCCGGGCGTTGTACGACTCGTTCCGGGCGGTCACCGTGGCGCCGGCCTGGGTCACCTTCGCCAGCCACGCCTCGCGCACCTTCTGGTCGCCGGTGAACGCGAACCGGACGGCCCAGCCGTTCACCACCGTCGCGCCGGTGTTGCGGAGGGTCACCTGGGCGGTGAACCCGGTGCCGCCGTGCCAGGTGCCGTGGTTGGTGTACGTGACCGCGCAGGTCGCCCTTGGCACCGCACCCGCCTCGCCCTGGTCGGCGAGGAACGACGCGATCCAGGCCAGCGCCGAGTTCCAGTTGATCGCCACCTCGTTGGTCGCGTACGAGTTGATGTCGTCGACGTAGCAGAACATCGGCGCACAGCCGGCGAGCAGCTGCGCGGCGAACGGATCCTGGAGGGCGGCGTTCGCCCCGCCGGCCAACGAACCGGCGGGCGGGTTCGGCGAGGCGGGGTCGAGCTGGTGGGCGAAGATCCGGCTGTGCTGGTTCTGCGCGGCGTGCTCGCCCCACCCGGTCACGTACGAGATGTTGAGCGCGTTGCGGCCGAAGAGGTAGTCCGCCGCCTGCACCGCCCCGTCCCGGTAGCGCGCGTCCCCGGTCAGGTCGAAGGCGGTGGCCAGCACGACGGCGTTGTTGATGATGTTGCTGTTGCCGCCCCAGACGTAGCTCCCGGCGTCGCCCGGCAGCGGCAGCCCGTACGCCTGCCGGCCCAGCTCGGTGAGGTACTCGTCGGCGGCGGCGGTGACCGAGGCGCGCACCCGGGCCAGCTCGGCCGCGGGCAGCGCGTTCGGCACGGTGGCCAGGTCGAGCCGGCCCAGCGCGGCGACGCCCTGCCAGCCGAAGCCGCTCGGGTCGAAGACGTCCGCCGTGTGCTGCGGCGATGCGCTCAGGTCGGCCAGGTAGGCCGGCGCGCCGGTGGTCAGCCACAGCTCCACCGCCGCCCAGTAGAACTCGTCGGTCACGTTCGAGTCGTCGTACGCCCCGCCGCCGGTGCTGTCGGTCGGGCTCGCGTACCGCGTGGGGTTGGCCTTGGCCGCCGCGTAGGCGGTGGTGGCCGCGGCGCGGCAGCGGGCGGCGAACGCGGCGTCGTAGGGGGCGTACAGCCGGGCGCACTGGGCCGCGGTGGCGGCCAGGTTCAGGGTGGCGGCGGTGGACGGCGGATGCAGCTCGCGCGGCTGTGGGTCGTCCTGCGGCGCCAGCGGCAGGCCGGTCCAGTTCCGGTCGTGGATCTTGTGGTGGGCCATGCCGGCGAGCGGCCGGCCGGCGGGCACCTGCATGCGCAGCAGGAACTCCAGCTCCCATCGGGCCTCGTCGAGGATGTCCGGCATCCCGTTGCCGCGTTCGGGCACCCGCAGGGTGCTGTCGCCGAGCGCGGTCCCGCCGTCCGCGGTGGCCGCCGTCTTGGTCCGCTCGAACGCGTTCAGCAGCTGGTAGGTGGCGATGCCGCCGTTGACCACGTACTTGCCGTGGTCGCCGGCGTCGTACCAGCCGCCGCGCACGTCGAGCCGGTAGTCGCAGACGCCGGGTTGGCAGGGCACGTCGGTGTCGCCCTGGTTGGGCGCCACGCCGAGGTGCCCGGCCGGGCGGGCGTACTGCGGGCCGAGCAGTTCGCCGTCGATGGCGATGCCGCTGCGCTGGGCGTAGAAAAACTGGAGCGAGTCGGCGCGCAGCCGGTCGTAGAGGGTGCCGGAGATGTCGAACGGGTGGCTGGTTTCGCCGTCGGCCACCAGGGTCAGCCCGGCGCCGGGGCTGCGGTACGCGGAGAAGTCGATGCTCTGCACGTTCTGGCCGGAGGCGAGGTCCACCCCGCGCGGGTCGGTGCTGCCGCTGGCCAGCACCGCGCCGGAGGCGGACCGCAGCTGCCAGGGCAGTGGCCCGGTCGCCTCGGTGACCACGGTGGCGTTCTTCGGCCCGCCGGGAAGGTAGCCGACCTGGTTGACCCGCACCCGCGGCCCGGTGTCCGGCTCGTACGGCTCGGGCGGCTCGCCGCCGCGCAGCGAGATGTTGTCCAGGCAGGCGGTCTGTTCGTCGGCGCTCCCGCCGACCTGGAAGATCAGCTGCGCGGAGGGGTTGTCGTCCGGAACGGTGAAGGTCCGCTCGACCCGCTGGGCCGTGCCGCCGGCGGTGACGGTGACGCTGGCGTAGCCGGTGTAGGGCGCGCTGCCCAGTTGCAGCACCGCGGTGACCGGGGTGCCGGGGCTGGCGGAGACCTCGAAGGCGAGGGTGTATTCGGCGCCGGCGGTCAGCGCCACGCCGTCCTGGCCGATGCCGGCGTCCCACGGGTTGGCCAGCCCGCCGGGGACGGTGGCGCAGAGCCGGCCGTCGGTGATCCCGAGCGGGCCGGTTCCGTAGGAGAACCAGGGGGCGATGCCGGTACTGAAGTCGCCGTTGTCGATCTGTTCCGGTGCGTCCGGTGGCGGCTCGGCCTGGGCCGGGCCGGCGCCGACGCCGGTGAGGGCCAGGATGGTCGCCGCAGCGAGCAGCGCGCGGCGGCGTCGGGATGGCTTCACGGGGGGTCCTTCCGGGACGGTGGGCGGATCGGTGGTGGCGGCCGCAGGTGAACTGGGAGCGCTCCCAGCTTTCCGGTCGATGTTTCCAGTGGTCGGCGGCGCTGTCAATCGATCCTGCTGGATGAACTGCCAGGATCCGTGACGCCGGGAAGTCGGTGGAGGACAGTGAGATTCGCCGCGCCACGCGGCGTCGGCGTGATCTCCTAGAGACAACTGCGCCCTTCGCCTGGCAGGCTGCCTCCCATGACCCTGAAGCTGCGTTCCGTGGGAACGAGCGACCGTGGGCTGATCCGCAGCGGAAACCAGGACGCCCTGCACGCCGGCACCTGGCTGGTCGCCGTCGCCGACGGCATGGGCGGCATGGCGGCCGGCGACCTGGCCAGCGCGATCACCATCGACGCGGTGGCGCCGCTGGACGTCGAGACCCCGGAGGACGCACTGGTGGCCGCCCTGCAGAGCGGCATCGAGCTGGCCACCGCGCGGATCCGCCAGGCGGTCAGCGAGGATCCGGAGCGGCAGGGCATGGGCACCACGCTGACCGCCCTGCTCTTCGCTCGGACCGGCAGCTGCCTGGCGCTCGCCCACATCGGTGACTCCCGCGCCTACCTCTACCGCGAGGGCGTGCTCAAGCAGATCACCCGGGACGACACCTTCGTGCAGATGCTGGTCGACCAGGGCCTCATCACTCCCGACCAGGCCAGCAGCCACCCGCGGCGGGCCGTGGTGACCCAGGCCCTGCAGGGCGACGAGGTCTCCCCGTCGTACGCGACGATGGTGCCCCGCGACGGCGACCGGTGGCTGCTGTGCAGCGACGGCCTCTCCAACGTGGTCCGTCCGGACACCCTGGCCGAGGTGCTGGCGGAACATCCGGACCGGGCCGAGTGCGCCCGCCGGCTGATCGACCTGGCGCTGCGCGCCGGCGGCCCGGACAACGTCACGGTGGTCGTCGCCGACGTCGTCGAGGAGTGACGGCGGCTCAGCGTCTGCGCGGGGTGGCGTGCCGGGTCGGCGTCGCGGTGCTCGGATCCTCCGGCCAGGGATGCCGGGGATAGCGACCCCGCAGCTCGGCCCGGACCTGCGGATAGCCCACCCGCCAGAAGGAGGCCAGATCCGCGGTGACCGCGACCGGGCGGCCGGCCGGTGAGAGCAGGTGCAAAAGCACGGGCACCCGCCCACCCGCGATCCGGGGAGCGTCCCGCCAGCCGAAGGTCTCCTGCAACTTCACCGCCAGCACCGGCGCGGCCGGGTCCGCGTAGTCCACCCGGATCCGGGAGCCGGTGGGCACGGTGAGCCGCTCCGGCGCGACCTCGTCCAGGCGGGCCGCCAGGGCCCAGGGCAGCAGCCGGCGAAGGGCGGCCGCCACGTCCACCCGGGCCAGGTCCGCCCGGCGCCGCGCGCGGGCCAACTCCGGACCCAGCCAGACCGGCGCGGCGGCGAGCAGCGCGGCGTCGTCGACGTCCGGCCACTCGTCGCCGAGCGCGTGCCGGCAGAACGCCAGCCGTTCGCGAAGCGCCCGGGCAGCCGGGGTCCAGTCCAGCAGGCCCAGCCCCGTGCGACGCAGCCCGGTCAGCAGGGCCTCGCCGACCTCCGCCGGGTCCGGGCGGGTCAACGGGCGCTCGACCAGCTCGACCGCGCCCAACCGGACCACCTCCCGGGCCACCACGTCGGCGCCGGACCAGCCGACCTCCCGTTCCGTGCGCAGCAGCGGCCCGCCCGCCTCCCGGGCGGTGGCCTCGTCGAGCGCGGTGGCGAGCCGGATCCGCGCGCTCGGCGCGCCGGGGGAGCGGTCGGCCACGGCCACCGCCAGCCACTGCGACCCGGCCAGCCCCGACCCGGGCGTCAGCTCCGCCTCGGTGCCCCCGGTCATCAGATACGACGACCCGCCGGGGCGGCGCACCCGGGCCAGCCGTTCCGGGTGGGCCAGCCCGACCAGCAGCCCGGCGGCGAGGTCATCCGGCAGCCACTGCGAGCCGGACCGTCGCTGGCCGCCGGCGCCGGCCGATCCCGGTGGGCGCGCCGGTCGGGTGCCGCCCCGGTCGGGTTGCTCGGCGTCCCGGCCCGTGTCCGCGGTGGACCTCGCTCCGGTGCCGCCGGTCGCCGCGGGCAGGCTGGCGCGCAGCCGGCGTACCTCGGAGCGCCAGCGCGCGGTGGCCGCCGGGTCGACTCCGTCGCGCAGCCGGCGCCAGGCGGCCGTCAGATCGTCGCCCGGGCCGGCGACCGTGTCCTCGGCGAGCAGCGCGACCACCTCGGCCGCCCGGTCGGCGCCGACCCGGTCGGCACCGTCGAGCAGCGCCCGGGCCAGCCGGGGGTGGGCTCCCGCGGCGGCGATCGCCCGACCCCGTCCGGTGATCCGGCCCGCCGCGTCGACCGCGCCGAGGGTGGTGAGGGTGTCCCGGGCGACCGTCATCCCCGCCGTCGGTGGCGGGTCGGGCAATGCCAGCCCGGTCCCGTCCGGGCGGCCCCAGGCGGCCAGGTCCAGGGCGAAGCCGGTGAGGTCCGCCGTGGCGATCTCCGGTTCCGGCTGTGCGGGCAGCCGCTCATGGATCGCCGCCGACCAGCAGCGGTAGACGTATCCCGGCGCCTCGCGGCCGGCCCGGCCGGCGCGCTGGGTGGCCGCGGCCCGGGACACCGGCACGGTGACCAGCGCGCCGAGGCCGCGGGCCAGGTCCATCCGGGCCACCCGGCTCAGCCCGGCGTCCACCACCATCCGCACCCCGGGCACGGTCAGGCTGCTCTCGGCGACCGCGGTGGCCAGCACCACCCGGCGGTTGCCGGCGGCGTCCGGTCCTCCGCGCGCCGCGCCGTCAGACCTGCCGGGCCGGGATGGTCGTGGGCGCAGGGCCGCGTCCTGCTCGGCGGCGCGCTGGCGGCCGTGCAACGTCAGCACCTCGACGGTCTCGGGCAGGTCGGCCAGTCGACGGGCGACCGCGGCGATCTCACCCGCCCCGGGCAGGAAGGCCAGCACGTCGCCCTCGTGCTCGCGCAGCGCCCGGCGGACGGTCGCCGCCACGTGGTCGAGCAGGGCGCGGTCCACCGGGCCGGCCCCCGGCGCGAGCACCGGCCGGGGCGGCGGCGCCCAGATCCGGGTGACCGGGTGGAGCGCGGCCTCCGCCCGGACGATCGGGGCGGGGGTGGCCGCGCCGCCGAGCAGCGCGGCGAACCGGTCCGCCTGCGGGGTGGCCGACATGGCCAGCAGCCACAGGTCGGGGCGGAGCGCGCCGCGCGCCTCCACCGCGAAGGCGAGCGCGAGGTCGGCGTCGAGCTGCCGCTCGTGGCACTCGTCCAGCAGCACCGCGCCGGTGCCGGGCAGCTCGGGGTCGTGCTGCAACCGGCGGACCAGGAGCCCGGTGGTGACGACCTCGACGCGGGTGTCCGGGCCGACCCGCCGCTCGCCGCGGACCGCGTAGCCGATCCGGCCGCCGACCCGCTCACCGAGCAGGTCGGCCATCCGCCGGGCCGCCGCCCGCGCTGCCACCCGACGGGGCTGGGCGATCAGGACCCGCCCGTCGACCTCGTCGGCGACGGCCAGCGGCGCGAGCGTGGTCTTGCCGGTGCCCGGCGGGGCCACCAGGACGGCGGCGCCGCCCGCGCGCAGGGCCGCGACCGTCGCCGGCAGCACCGCCCGCACCGGCAGGTCCAGGCGTACGTCGGAGAGCACGGCCCAGTCTCGCACCGGCCCCGGCGGGGTCAGTCGGGGCGTACCCCGTCGACGCCGGCGACGAAGGCGCGCCACGCCGTCGGCGGGAAGACCAGCACCGGGCCGGACGGGTCCTTGCTGTCCCGCACCGCGACCCGGCCGGCGGTCGGGCCGACCTCGACACAGTTGCCGTTACCGCTGCTGCGGGAGCTGGTGCGCCAAGGCACCGGGTTCTTCTCGAGCGCGTTCATTCGCGGTACCCCCGTCTGGGCTGGCGTGCCGCGTCAGGCGGGTCACGCAAAGTAACGAGCAGCCTCCGCCAGGCGGGTCAACGACGCCGCCGGATCCAGTGCCATCCGGCAGAGCTCCTCGTGCACCAGGCTATACCCGCGCACATGATCGGCTTCCTCCAAGGCCAGCCCTAACGTGAGGTTATCCAGGTAAACCACGGACGCGTCGGCGGCGTCGGGGAAGTTCAGGACGACGTACGGAGTGCTCATGGCAGGGTGTCCGCCAGCGCTGAATGGAAGTACCTGGATTGTCACGTTGGGTAACTGGGCGACCTGACCCATGTGGACCAACTGCTCGGCCATCACGACCGCGCCGCCGACCGGGCGCAGCAGCACCGCCTCGTTCAGCACCACCGACAGCCGCACCGGGTCGTCCCGGCGGAGCACGTTCTGCCGGTGCAGCCGGGCGGCCACCTTGCGCTCCAGGCCCTCCTCGCCGGCGGTGCGCCGGTAGATCTCCCGGGCGTACGCCTCGGTCTGCAGCAGGCCGGGCACCGACTCGGCCTCGTACGTGCGCAGCTGCGCCGCCTCGGCCTCCAGTCCGACGTAGAACTCGAACCACTCGGGCAGCACGTCGCTGTAGGTCTGCCACCAGCCGCGCTGCTGCGCCCCGCGGGCGATCTCGATCAGCGCCTCCGCGTCGGCCCCGGTCACCTGGTAGAGCGCGAGGGCGGCCCGCACGTCGCGCGGCTTGATGCCGATCTGCGCGTTCTCGATCCGGGACAGGTTGCTCTTCGACATGTCCAGTTGGCGGGCGGCGACATCGAGGGTCATGCCCGCCCGTTCACGGAGCTGACGGAGTTCGCGGGCGATGCGGCGGCGGCGCACCGTAGGGCTGGCGGTCACCGTGCGAGTCTGCCACGGCAAGATCCGCAGGTCGCATGAGCACGCAGTGCAACTTTCAAAAGTGGGAGTTGCATTGCGAAAGCGGCGGGTGCATCCTTTCCCGGTCGCGGATCACTGTGGACACCCCTGCTCAGGAGGACCGTTGCTCATCGCCGACGAGTTCTTCCTGATCGCCCACAACGACAGCCGGGGCAAGGCGAAACTCCACCCGGCCGCGAACGGGCTCGGCCTCGCCGCCGGCCTGCTCGGTGAGCTGCTCCTGTATGGACACGTGATGGTCGCCGACGGGCTGGTCACCGTGCTCGACCGGCGCCCGCCGGCGGACGCGCTGGCACACACCGTGCTCGACCAACTGGTCGGTGAACCGCAGCACCAGGCGGTCCGCACCTGGCTGAGCTTCCTCGCCCAGACCTCCGTCGCCTCCGTCGGCGAGCGGCTGGCCCGGGCCGGCGTGCTGCGCCGCCAGGAGACCCGCCGGCTGCTGCGAACCTCGGTCAGTTATCTGCCGGTCGACCTGAACGCGGTGGCCTGGCCGGCGACCCGACTGCGCGCCCTGCTCGACCGCCCCGAGCCGCCGAGCGTCCCGGACGCGCTGCTGCTCGGCCTGATCGTGGCCGCGGGGCTCTCCCGCGAGGTGCTGTGGAGCGCCGGGCCGCGCGCCCACCACCGGCTCAACGTCCTCATCCCGGCGCTGCCCGCGCCGCTGAAGGAACTCGTCGCGCACACCGAGGCCGCGGTCGGCGCGGCGGTGCTGCGCCGCGTCACCTGATCCGGCACCCCTACCCCTCCCTTGCGAATCGGAGCAGCCGATGCCCCCGACAGCTACCGTCGAACGACCGAGCAACGTCTCCGAGTCACTGGCCCGAGGGCGTCTCGGCGTCCCCTCCGTGATCTTCTTCGTGCTCTCCGCCGCAGCGCCGCTGACCGTGGTGGCCGGCGTGGTCACCACCGGCTACGGCGTCATCGGGGTGACCGGCATTCCGCTGGCCTTCCTGGTGATCGCCGCGGTGCTGGCCCTCTTCTCGGTGGGTTACGTCGCGATGTCCCGGCGGGTGGCCAACGCGGGCGCCTTCTACGCCTACATCTCCCGAGGTCTCGGCCGGCCGGCCGGGGTCGGCGCCGCCTGGGTGGCACTGATCGCCTACAACGCCCTCCAGGTCGGGCTCTACGGCACGATCGGCATCGCCGCCGAGCCCGTCCTGGACCGGTTCTTCGGCATCACCCCGGCCTGGTGGGCGGTGGCACTGGTCGCCTGGGCGATGGTGGCGGTGCTGGGCATGCTCCGGGTGGACATCAACGGCATGGTGCTGGCCGCGCTGCTCATCGCCGAGATCGCGGTCATCCTCGTCTTCGACCTGGGGCAGCTCAGCCACCCGGCCGAGGGCGGGGTCAGCCTGGCCGCGCTCTCGCCGGAGAACCTGTTCGTGCCGGGCGTCGGCGCGCTGCTGGTCCTCGCCACCACCGGCTTCGTCGGGTTCGAGTCCTCGGTGGTGTTCAGCGAGGAGACCAAGGATCCGAAGCGGACGGTGCCGCTGGCCACGTACCTCTCGGTCGTCATCATCGCCGCGCTCTACGCGCTGTCGTCCTGGTCGATGACGGTGGCCACCGGGCCGGACCGGATCGTCGCCGAGGCGGGCGAGCAGAGCGTCGGGCTGATCTTCAACCTGGCCGGCGCGCACCTCGGCGACACCGCCGTCGCCATCGGTCAGGCGCTCTTCCTCACCTCGGTGCTGGCCGCCATGATCTCGTTCCACAACACCACCGCCCGGTACGCGTTCGCGCTCGGCCGGGAGCGGGTGCTGCCGGCGGTGTTCGGGCGGACCGCGCCGCGCTCCGGCGCGCCACGGGCCGCCTCGCTCGCGCAGACCGTCCTGGGTCTCGTGGTGATCCTGCTCTACGCGGCCAACGGCTGGGACCCGGTGGTCAAGCTCTTCTTCTGGGGCGGGACGGCGGGTGGGTTCGGTGTGCTGCTGCTGATCGCCACCACCTCGATCGCGGTGATCGCCTTCTTCGCCCGGGGCGCCGCCACCGAGACGCTCTGGCGGCGGGTCATCGCTCCGGGACTGGCCACCGTCGCGCTTCTGGTGATCGTCTGGCTGGCCGTGGCGAACTTCGCCGACCTGCTCGGCGTGGCCCCGGACTCGCCGCTGCGTTGGGCGATTCCGGCCGCCTACCCGGTCGCCGCGCTGCTCGGTGTGCTCTGGGCGCTGGTGCTGCGCGGCAGTCGACCGGACACGTACGCCCGGATCGGGCTGGGCGCGGAGAGCGCGGCGACGGCGGCGCTGCCGGTACCGCGTACGGGTGGAGACACCCCGACCGGTGCGGAGACGCGGCGGTGACCGGGGCGCAGATCGAGCGGCTCGGACCGGCGGAGACCGCGTTGGTCGCCGGGCGGATCGCCGAGGCGTTCAGCGTGCTCGACGTCACCGCCTGGCTGGTGCCCGACGCGGCCAAGCGGGAGGCGGTCCTGGCCGGCAACTTCGAGATCCTGGTCGAGCACGCGATGCGGCACGGCCTGGTGCACGGCACCGCGGACCGGGCGGCGGTGGCCGTCTGGTTTCCGTCGGTCGGCGAGCCGGCCCCGCCGCCGGAGGCGTACGACGCCCGGCTCGCCGCCGCCTGCGGCGAGTGGACCGAGCGCTTCCAACACCTCGACGAGCTCTTCGCCGCCCATCACCCGCACCCGGACCACCACCATCTGGCCTTCCTGGCGGTGCGACCGGAGCGGCAGCGGCAGGGGTTGGGCAGCGCACTGCTCCGTCACCACCACGCCTGGCTCGACGCCCATCGGATGCCGGGCTACCTGGAGGCGAGCAGCGAGAGCAGCCGTGACCTGTACGCCCGGCACGGCTACCGGGTCGCCGAGCCGTTCCGGCTGCCCGACGGCACGCCGTTCTGGCCCATGTGGCGGGAGCCCGCGGGCTGAAGCGGCTACACCGAGGACACCGGCGAGCGGGCCCGGTCACCCCGCTGACGGCGCGAGCCGGGCCGCCCGAAGGAGCGGCCCGGCTCGGGCGCATTGTCACGTGCACGTGACGCTGAGTTGGGGGTTCGCCCCGGACGTGACCGGTGTCGGGCCACGGGCTCGACCTCCGGTAGGAACCGTCAGTAGGCGCCGTCGAGCTGCCCCCGCAGCTTGGTCAGCGCGCGGGCCAGCAGCCGGGACACGTGCATCTGCGAGACGCCGATCTGCTCGGCGATCTGCGACTGGGTCAGGTTGCCGTAGAACCGCAGGGTGAGGATCTTCTGCTCGCGCTCGTCGAGGGAGGCCAGCGCGGGGCCGAGGGCGACCCGCAGCTCGGCCAGCTCGAACTCGCTGTCCTCGCCGCCGAGCATGTCGCCCAGCTCGGTGGCCCGCTCACCGTCACCGGTGGGGGTGGAGAGCGAGACGGCGTTGTAGGCGCGGGCGCCCTCCAGGCCCTCCAGCACCTCTTCCTCGGTGAGCTTGAGGTGGGCGGCGATGTCGGCGACCGTCGGCGAGCGGCCCAGGGTCTGCAACAGTGAGCTGTTGGCGTCGGAGATCTGCAGGCGCAGCTCCTGGAGGCGACGGGGCACCCGGATGTCCCAGGTGCGGTCGCGGAAGTGCCGCTTGAGCTCACCCACGATGGTGGGGATCGCGTAGCCAGCGAAGTCGACACCACGGGACGGGTCGAACTTGTCGATCGCCTTGATCAGACCGATCGCGGCGGTCTGCGTCAGGTCGTCGCTGGGCTCGCCCCGACCGCTGTAGCGGTGGGCGAGGTGGTTGGCGAGGGGAAGCCAGGCTTCGATCGCCTTGTCGCGCAGCGCGGCACGCGACGGGTGGTTGGTGGGCAGTGCGGCCATCGCGTTGAGCAGGTCGGTGGCGCTGTCGGAGAGCGACCGTGGGTCGAGCTTCCTGGTGCCGCTCGTCTGCTCGCTGATCGTTGGCGCGGTCATGGGTGGTCCTCCCTGCACCTCGTCCGCGGATAAAAGACGTGACGCTTTGGTTTAGCTTCGGATAGGCCGTTCGGGACTCACCTTAGCCTGATCGTCTTGCCGAAATCTAGCCGAACGGCTGATGTACTTAAGTGATTTGCTATCACGTTAGTGCACGAATCCGGCATAACTGTGGGGGCCTGTGAGACTGACTACGGGTTCACTCGGCCCACCCGCGGCCACCTGGACATCGCCCGGCGCCACCCGGACGGGTGAGGAGGTCCGCCGAGCGGTCAACGTGAAATCCGACATGAGGCGCGCACTGTCTACTTTCCGTCCTTGTCCCGTGTACGGGACCACCCGTAGGTTCGGCGCATACCCATTGGGATGGAGGCGCCGTGCTCGACCCTGCCGCTCCCCAGCTCGTCGTGAACAGCCGCACCCTCTACTTCAGCTGGCTGCCGGCGGACCCGGGCGCGGTCGCTGCGCTGGTGCCGGCCGGGCTGCGTCCTCGCCCGGACCGGCAGGTCTTCCTCAACCAGTACGTGGTCGACGACGAATCCCAGACCTCGGGCTTCGGCGCCTACAGCCTGACCTACCTCGGCGTGTCGCTCAGCGGAGTCGACGCCCCGGGTGGCATCAGCCCGGGCGGTTGGTGGACGAACTACGTCGCCTCCAGCCCCCAGGTGCTCGACTACGCCCAGGCCCGCGGCGCGCCCGCGCTGCTCGGCGGGACCGTCATCGACGTACACGACGGCACCCTGGTCGCCGAGACCGACCTGGACGGTGTCCCGGTGATCCGGGCCCGTTGCCGGGTGGGGGACACCGGCCACGTGATCAGCAGCGGCCACCACCGCTACTTCACCCGACGCAACGGGCGGCTGGTCAGCTCCGTCTACCCCTACCTCGCCGAACCGGTGACCCCGTTCGAGATCGAGTCGGTGGAGTTCCTCGAGCCGGAGCACCCGGTCTACGCGCTCCGCCCGGCCAACCCGCTCGTCATCTCCTGGGGCTTCTACTCCCCGCGGGCGTCGTTCGCCTACCCCGGCGGGCTGACCGTGCACGCCGGCGACGCCGCACTGCCGAGCGAGCGACTCGCCGGCTTACCGGTTCCGGCGGCCTGACCGTCCCGGCCACCCGAGGCTCACCAGGTGCCGGCCCGCCGGGCGTGCAACGGTCGCCCGTCCGGGTCGTAGAGCAGCCGGTACATCGGTAGCGCCCACGCCCGGGTGAACCAGCCCAGCCGCTCCGGACGGTGCGGTCGCAGCCGGCCGGGCGGCCGGGGGCCGGCCTGCCCGCCGTCGTACCACCCCTGCAGGGCGTCGGCGGCCGCGGACAGCGTGGCGACGGCCTCGGCCGGGTCGAGCAGGTCGGTGTCCTGCCCGCCGGCCGGGTCCCGGTCCAGGTGCTCGCGCCAAAGCCGCAACCGCAGCTCCCGGGCGAAGACCCGGGCGCCGTCGCCCCGTCCGGCCGGGTCGGTCGGCGCCCGGTCGTCCCGGGTGTCGTCCAGCACCGCGCAGGAGAGCTCGCTGTCGTGGGTCCACGAGCGGCGGTTGAAGTTGTCGCTGCCCACGCTGGCCCACACGTCGTCGACCACGCAGACCTTCGCGTGCACGTAAACCGGGTCGCCGGACGGGTTCTCCAGGTCGAAGACGTGCACCCGGTCGGGCGCGGCGCGTTCGCAGAGCGAGAGCGCCTGCTCCCGGCCGACCATGTTCGGCGGCAGCGCCAGCCGGCCGTCCACGTCCGGGTAGCGCGGCACCACCGCGACCAGGTGCAGCTCCGGGTTCTCCCGCAGCGCGCGGGCGAAGAGGTCGGCCACCTCCGCGGACCAGAGGTACTGGTCCTCCAGGTAGATCAGCCGGCGAGCCCGGCGTACCGCCTTGGTGTAACCCCGGGCCACCGTCCGCTCCCCGTCGGGGGCGAAGGAGTAGCGCGGCCGAACGGCCGGATAGGTGCGCAGCACCTGGATCTGGTGCGGCCCGCACGACGGGGGATCGGCCGGCTGTTCCGGCAGCGGATCCGGGCTCAGATCGGCCCCGCGCAGCCGGTCCCGCAGGAATGCCAGCGGGTTCTCCGAGTCCAGCGGCATCGGGTCGGTCCACCGCTCCCGGAAGAGCGTGTCCAGCGCGCCGACCACCGGCCCGCGTACCGCCAACTGCACGTCGTGCCACGGTGGATGCGGACCGTAACGGCTCGACATCTGTACCGCCTGCGGGTCGCCGCGGTGACCGGCGTCGTCCCGCCGGCTGTGGCACAGGTCGATCCCACCGGCGAAGGCGATGTCCCGCCCCGGCTCCGCCGGATGCCGCAGCACCACCAGCTTCTGGTGGTGCGAGCCGCCGCGGCGTACCCGCTGGTCGAGCAGGACCTCGCCGCCGGCCGCGGAGATCGTCTCGCTGAGGTCGCGGTTCTCCGCTTCGCTGTAGGCCAGGGCGTCCAGGTGCGAGCGCCAGATCAGGCCCTTCACCACCACGCCGCGCTGGGCCGCCTGGGCGAAGAGTTGGGCAACCGTGGGGCCGTCGGGGCGCATGAGCTGATCGGGGTCACCGCGCCAGTCGGTGAAGAAGAGGTGGTCACCGGCGGCCAGCGCCTCGACCTCGGTGACCAGCCGGTCGAAGTAGGCCGCGCCGTGAATTAACGGCTCGGCCAGGTTTCCACCGGTCCAGACGGGTAACACAGAGACTGGGTTGGCGCGTTCGGCTGCGGTGAGGAACCAGTCCTGCAGCGGCAACGTTCCGTCCCTCCCGAGGTCAACCACGTCCTCACGGTAGGACCCCCGCCGTGGGTCCGCACCCCGGCCGGTGGCACCTGTGCCCTGGCCGGCGTCCACCCCGAGTCAGACGCGAACAACCGAGGAGGCCACACCATGCCCAGCGAGACGACGAATCCCATGACCGAGCACCGCGAGCCGGCGGTGGAGGGCGAACGGGGAGCGCTGGTAGCCGTGTTCCTCATGGTCATCCTCGGAGTGGCTGGGATCTTCGCCGTCTCCTGACCGGTGACACGCGCGGGCGGCGGGGTCGACCCCCGCCGCCCTGCGCTGTGGGTCAGGGGCGAGGACCCTGACCGTCGGTGTGCGGCAGCCGCTCGGCCGGGATGACGCCGAGCTTGCCGGCCTGGAAGTCCTCGAACGCCTGGAGCAGCTCGTCGCGGGTGTTCATGACGAACGGACCGTAGTGCGCGACCGGCTCCCGGATCGGCTGCCCACCCATGATGTAGAGGTCCAGCGCCGGCGTGTGCGCGTCCTGGCTGGCGTCCGCGGTGAACCGGAGCGCGTCGCCCGGGCCGTGCACCGCGAGCTGACCGGTGTGCACCGGCCGCCGGTCGGTGCCGACCGTGCCGCGCCCGTCCAGCACGTAGACCAGGGCGTTGAACTCCGGCCGCCAGGGCAGGTCGACCTGCGCGCCCGGCTGAACGGTGACGTGGGTGATGGTGATCGGGGTGTGCGTCGAGCCCGGGCCGTGGTGCCCCGCGACCTCACCGGCGATCACCCGGATCAGCGCCCCGCCGTCGGGCGTGGTGAGCAGCGCCGACTCCTTGCCGCGGATGTCCTGGTAGCGCGGCGGGTTCATCTTGGCGATCTTGGGCAGGTTGACCCAGAGCTGGGTGCCGTGGAACAACCCACCGCTCATCACCAGGTGCTCCGGCGGGGCCTCGATGTGCAGCAGCCCGCTGCCGGCGGTCATCCACTGGGTGTCGCCGTCGGTGATGGTGCCGCCGCCGCCGTGCGAGTCCTGGTGGTCGAAGACGCCGTCGATGATGTACGTGACGGTCTCGAAACCGCGGTGCGGGTGCCACGGGGTGCCCTTCGGCTCACCCGGCGCGTAGTCCACCTCGCCCATCTGGTCGAGGTGGATGAACGGGTCCAGGTCGGTCATCGGCACTCCGGCGAAGGCCCGGCGTACCGGGAAGCCCTCGCCCTCGAAGCCGCTCGGGGCGGTGGTGAGCCGGCGGACCGGCCGGAAGGCGGTGGACTCGTCGAGCCGCGGCAGGCGGGGCAGGACGAGGACGTTGTCGACGGTGATCGCGGGCATCGGTGGCTCCTAGTTCTCGGCGTGGGTGACCGACGCGTCCCGGGCTGCCCGAAGGCGGTGACCGAGGCGTTCGAAGATCCGGGTGAGGCAGGCGACCTCGTCGTCGTCGAGGTCGTCCATGAGGTGGTTCCGCACCGACGCCAGATGGTGTGGTGCGGCGTCCCGCAGGGTCAGCAGACCGGCGGCGGTGAGCACCGCCTCGCTGCCGCGCCGGTCGTCCGGGCAGGGTTGCCGGGTGACCAGGCCCCGTCGCTGCATGGTGGAGATCTGGTACGTCAGCCGGCTGGGGGAGAAGACCAGCCGGCTGGCCAGCTCGCCCATCCGCAACCGCTGGCCCGGCGCCTCGGAGAGCAGCACCAGCACGTGGTAGTCGGCGAAGCTCAGCTCGCTGTCGGCGCGCAGGTCCTCTTCCAGCTGCGTGAACAGCCGTTGGCTGGACTCGATGTACGCGCGCCAAGCGGCGAGTCGGGCGCTGTCCAGGCTCTCGGTCACGGCACCAGGGTAGCACTCTTTCAAAATTTAACTAGTTGCCCGAATGTCGCGTGGCTCACGCTGATTTGAGCGTCCGGAAGAGTGGTGCAGGTTTGAAGAAACCCCGGTTCGATATCCGGCGGTGCCAGGCGAGCTGGTGTGCCAGACTGCGCGGCGTGGAGCACCTGGAACTGACCGCCGACGACCTGCTGCTGCGTCCCTGGCGGGAGGCGGACGCGCCGGCGGTCCGCAACGCGTTGCGCGATGCGGAGATCGCCCAGTGGAACCCGCAGGGCGGGCCGGTCGACGAGGAGTCGGCGCTGCGATGGGTCCGTCGCCGGGCGGACTGGTCGGCCGGCGACCACGTCTCGCTGGCGGTCACCGCCTCGGCGGACGGCGTCCTGCTCGGCTCGGTGTCGCTGCACCACATCAACGGCGACAACGCCGCGATCGGCTACTGGACGGTGCCCGAGGCGCGCGGACGGGGGGTCGCGTCGCGCGCGGTCGACCGGCTCACCCGCTGGGGCTTCGAGCGGCTCGGACTGCACCGGATCGAGCTCTGCCACGCCAGTGTGAACCCGGCCTCCTGCCGGGTCGCCGACCGCGCCGGCTACCTCGCCGAGGGGACGCTGCGCGAATCCTTCCGGTACGGCGACGGGCGCCGCTACGACGAGCACCTGCACGCCCGGCTGGCGACCGACCGGTGACCGGCCCGCCTCGCCGGCCCGCCCGCGCGGACTAGGCTCGCGGGGTGGACGACCTCGACCTGCTCGACTGGCGGGAACGGACCGCGCGGCTCTACCTCTCCGACGTCGACCTGGCGGGGTTCCGGGCGGAACGTGACCGGCTGTTCGCGAGCCACCCGCAGAGCCCGATCCCGCCGTCGGACCGCGCCGGTTTCACCGGGCTGCGCTATCACCCGCCGGATCCCACCGCGGTGGTCGAGGCGCCGCTGCGCCCCGCCGAGGGTGGACTCGACATCGACACCGGCGGCCCGGACGGGGTGATCCACTACCGGCGGGTCGCCATCGCCGACACCGCGTGGGGTCCGCTGACCCTCTGGTGGATCGCCGCGTACGGCGGCGGGCTCTTCGTGCCCCTGCGCGACGCCACCTGCGGGCAGGGGAGCTACGGCGGCGGTCGCTACCTCACCGACACGGTGAAGGGCACCTACGGGCGCGGGCTGACCGTGCTCCCCGGCGAGCGGGTGCGGCTCGACGCGAACTACCTCTACAACCCCTCCTGCGCCTACGACGACCGGTGGGCCTGCCCGCTCGCCCCGGCGGAGAACCGGGTCGAGGTGGCGCTGCGCGCCGGCGAGCTGGCCTACTCCGGATGAGCTGCCCGGGGTGACCGCTCACCCCGGCGCCGGGCGGGCGCCGGGGTGGACTTCCGACGTCCGGTCTCAGCGCATGCTCGGGTTCTGCGCCGTCATGTGCAGCTGGCCGAGCAGCTGCCGGGCCTGGTCGGCCAGGTTCGCGGTGACGATGACGGCGTACTGGCCGGCCCGTAGCGAGCTGGCCGAGGTGAAGTCCCGTTGGCCGCCCGTCATGGCGTGCGCCACCGCGCCGAAGATCGCACCCCAGATCGCGCCGATCACCAGCCCGATAACGATGACGGCGAGCCAGTTGCCGACGGTGAAGATGCCGAAGAGCAGGCCGATGAAGAGACCGAACCACGCCCCGGTGCCGCCGCCGACCAGCGCCGCGCGGCCGGTGGTCATCCGGCCGAGCACCGTCTCCACCAGGGTGAGGTTCGTGCCGACAATGGCGGTGTGCTCGACCGGGAAGCGGTTGTCCGCCAGATAGTCGACGACACGCTGCGCCGACGGGTAGTCCGGATACGACCCGATCGTCACGGTCGGCGGCCCACTCTCCGGGCCGTGGCCGTCGCCGGGTGTCGCCGGTCGTCCCGCCGGCCCTGACGGAAGCAGGTCACCGCCGGGCATGGCCGATCGCCAGCCGCCGGTCGAACCCGAAGAACTGGTCATGAGCTTCCTCCCTCGTCCAGCCGACCGGGTTCCCGCCCGCGCCGCCCGGTAACGCCCCGCCCGGCGCGGATGCGCCGCGCGGTCAGCGGACGGGTCGGCCCAGGTGGGCGGCGGTGGCCTCGTCGGCGGGGAAGAACGACTCGATGGAGAGTTCCTGGACGGTGACGTCCAGCGGTGTGCCGAACGTCGAGACGGTGCTGAGCAGCCGTAGCTCGCCGTCGTCGTGGCGCAGCCGCAGCGGCACCACCACGTCGCCGGGGCCGGGCAACTCGACCGCCGGCGTGCCGCCCGGATAGCCGCGCAACTCGTCGTGCAGCGCGGCGAGGTCAGCGTCCGCGGTCAGCCCGAGCTGGCGTCGCAACCGGCCGAGCAGGTGCCCGCGCCACTCGGCGAGGTTGACGATCCGGGGCGCCAGACCGTCCGGGTGCAGGGTCAGCCGCAGCGCGTTGACCGGCGGACGGAGCAGGTGGTCGGCGACGCCGGCCGTGAGCAGGGGCAGCGTGGCGTTGCCCGCTACCAGGTTCCAGAGCCGGTCGACCGCGACCGCAGGATATGGCTCGTGCGCCCGCAGCACGGTACGCACGGCGTCCAGCACGCGGCGTAGCTCCGGGCTGTCCAGCGGCGCCTGCGAGAAGACCGGCGCGTATCCGGCCGCGAGCAGCAGCTGGTTGCGGTCCCGCAGCGGCACCTCGAGGTGTTCGGCCAGCCGGAGCACCATCTCCCGACTCGGCGTGGACCGGCCGGTCTCCACGAAGCTGAGATGCCGGGCGGAGATCTCCGCCTCGATCGCCAGCGCGAGCTGGCTGAGCCGACGGCGCTCCCGCCACTGCTTCAGCAGCCGACCGACCGGCGGCTGCCGCCGCTCGGCGACCGTCTGCTCCACCGGCCCATCACAGCACACCGTCCGGCGGGCACGGGTTACCCGTCCCCGCCGGACGGCTCCGCCCGGCGGGGAAGCGCTGCCCGGCCCGCCCCGCTGGAACGACCCCGGAACGGCGTGGCCCCGGAAACCGCGGTACGGCGGAGAATGGGCGGATGCGCCTGGTGATCACCGCGGACACCCACGTGCCGAAGCGGGCCCGCGACCTGCCCGCGCCGCTCTGGGCGGCGATCGAGGAGGCGGACGTGGTGCTGCACGCGGGAGACTGGGTGGACGAGTCGCTGCTCGACGCGATGCTGGCCAGGTCCCGCCGCCTGGTCGGCGTCTACGGCAACAACGACGGGCCGCCCCTGCGGGCCCGGCTGCCCGAGGTCGCCCGGGTGGAGCTCGACGGGCTGCGCGTCGCCGTGGTGCACGAGACCGGGCCCCGTACCCGCCGGGAGGAGCGCTGCGCCGCCCGGTTCCCCGATGTCGACCTGCTGGTCTTCGGCCACTCGCACATCCCGTGGGACACCCGGGCGCCCGGCGGGCTGCGACTGCTCAACCCGGGCTCGCCGACGGACCGCCGGGCACAGCCGCAGGCCACCTACCTGACCGCCCGGGCCGCGGCGGGGCGGCTCGACCAGGTCGAGTTGCACCGCCTCCCGCCGCGTTGACCGGGTCGGGGTTCACTGGCCCCGGCCGGTCTCCTCCTGGAGCTCGTCGATCCGCTTGGACGCCTCCGCCTTGGTCAGCCCCTCCGGCACCTCGGCGTCGGCCTCGCGGGCGAGCGTGGCCAGGTAGGACTCCTGGGCCGCCGTCGGCGGCTCCGCGCCGGTCACCCACTCGTCCGGGTCCTTGACGGCGCCCTGCGGGTTGGTCTGGTCGCTGGTGTGGTCGGTCATCATCTCCACCTCTCTTCGAACAGGCGTGCCAATACCCCGATCGGCCCCGGTTCATGCCGGTTCCCGGCGCGTGGCGGCGGACCCCGATCCGACGATGCGGCGCTTACCATCAGCGGCGTGAACGCGGACCGGTCGGGCGTGGTGGTCGTCGGCGCCGGTATCGCCGGCGTGGCGTGCGCGGTGGAGCTGGCCCGAGCCGGCCTGCCGGTGCGGATCCGCGAGCGGGCCCACGTGCCCGGCGGCCGGATGGCCAGCAAACGCTTCGACGGCCGGCCCGCCGACCTCGGCGCCGCCTACTTCACCGTCAGTGACCCGGACTTCGCCGCCGTCGCCGAGAGCTGGCGAGCGGCCGGCCTGGCCAGGGAGTGGACCGACACGTTCGTGGCGTACGACCGGGACGGTCGGCGTGCGGTGCCCGGGCCGATGCGCTGGGCCGCACCGCGCGGGCTGCGCTCGCTGGTCGAGCACCTGGCCCGCGACCTGCCGGTGACGGTCGACCGGCTGGTGCTCGGCGTCGATCCGGGCCCGAGCGTGGACGGCGACCCGTGCGAGGCGGTCGTGCTGGCCATGCCCGGCCCGCAGGCGGCGCTGCTGCTGGCCCCGGCGCTGGCCGCCGCCACGGTGGCCGCGCAGTCGCAACGATGGTCGCCGTCGCTCGCCGGGGTGCTGCGGTTCCCGTCGCGGTGTTGGGAGGACTTCCGGGGCGCTTTCGTCAACGACCACCCGCTGCTGACGGTGGTCTGCGACGACGGCGACCGGCGCGGCGACGGCGCGCCGGTCCTGGTGGCGCACACCACGCCGGAGTTCGCCGCCGGCCATCTGGCCCAGCCGACCGGCGCCGGACCGGCGATCGAGGAGGCGGTCCGGGACCTGCTGGCGCTGCCCGAGCCGGCGGAGCACGTACACGTGCACCGCTGGACGTACGCGAAACCTACAGTCGCCGGCTCCGGCACCTTCCACCTCGACGCGGACGGCATCGGGCTGGCCGGGGACGCCTACGGCACGCCCCGGGTGCAGAGCGCCTGGCGCTCCGGCCGGGACCTCGGCCGCTCCCTGGTCGACCGGCTGCGCTGAGCCGCCCACCGCGCCCGCCGAGCTGGGTGACCGCGTGGGTGAGCGCCCGGAGCGGTCAGCTCGCGGTGGCGACGCTGGGCTCGGCGCGTCGTCCCTCGGCCGGGTCGCCGGTGCGTTCCCCGGCCCGGTCCAGCAGTTGCATCACCGGCGTCGCCGCGACACCGTGCACCACCACCGAGACGATCACCACCAGCCCGACGGTGGCCCAGATCAGCTCGGCCTGCGGGAAGTCGGCCTTCGTGGTGGCGTACGCGAGGTAGTAGAACGAGCCGACGCCACGGATGCCGAAGAGCGCGATGACCCAGTGCTCGGCCGGTCGGCCGGGGGCGCCGCGCAACGACAGCCAACCGACCAGCGGCCGGACCACGAAGACCAGCGCCAGCCCGACCGCCGCCGCCGGCCAGGTCAGCGGGCCGAGCAGCCCGTCCACCACCGCACCGCCGAAGAGCAGCAGCAGCAGGACGGTGAGCAGCCGCTCGACCTGCTCGGCGAAGTCGTGCAGCACCGAATGGAACTCGTGGGTCCGCTCGGCGGCCCGGATCGCCCGGGCGGCCACGAAGACGGCCAGGAAACCGTAGCCGCCGGCCACCTCGACCAGCCCGTACGCCAGGAACGTGGCGGCCAGCGCGAGGAAGCCCTCGGCGTGCCGGGCCAGTCGAAGCTTGCTCGGCGCCCGAAAGAAGAGCTTGCCGAGCAGCCAGCCGATCAGCAGACCACCACCGACGCCCACCCCGACCTTCCACACCACGTCGACGGTGAACCAGCCGGCCAGCCAGTCACCCGGGGCCAGGCTGGTGGTCGCGATGGCGATCGCCGCGTAGACGAACGGGAACGCCAGCCCGTCGTTCAACCCGGCCTCAGAGGTGAGCGCGAAGCGGACCTCGTCCTCCGAGTCCTCCACGTCGGTCGGCTCGCCGACCTGCACGTCGGAGGCGAGCACCGGGTCGGTCGGTGCGAGCGCGCTGCCGAGCAGCAGCGCGGCCGCCGGCACCAGGCCGGCCCACCACCAGCCGAGCAGGGCCACCGCGGCGATGCAGAGCGGCATCGCGATGGCCAGCAGCCGCCAGGTGGCCGACCACCGCGACCAGCTCAGCGGCCGATCGATCTTCAGCCCGGCGCCCATCAGGGCGACGATCACCCCGATCTCGGTCAGGTGGGTGGCCAGCTCGGGATGGGCCAGCGGATCCGGCGTCGGCAGCCCGGTGGGCAGCAGGAACACCGCCATGCCGAGGCCGAGGAAGGCGATCGGCATGGAGAGCGGCCGGCGCTCCAACACCCTGGGCAGGATCCCGGCGAGCAGGGCGCCGACGCCCACCAGCGCGAAAGCCACGTCTACCGGTTCCACCCGCACCACCCTCCGAGCGTGCCCGCGAGGGGCGGGCAGGTGGTGACACACCTTGCCCCGGCAGGCGGCCGGCTATGCCTGCCCGGCGCGGCCAACCCCCGGCGGCGTCATCGTGGCCGGGTCAGCGGCGAGTCGTCCAAGGTCGCCAGCAGCGCTGCCGGGTCGTCGTAGACCGCCACCGCCCCCGCTCCGGCCAGCTCGCCCCGGCTGGTGCCGCCGCAGGTCAGACCGACGCAGGGGATGTCGAGCTTCCCGGCGGCGGCGACGTCCCAGACCGAGTCGCCGACGAAGACCACCCGCTCGGCGGCCAGTCCGGACTGGTCCAGCGCGGCGATCAGGATGTCCGGCGCCGGCTTGCTCTGCTTCGCGTCGGCCGACGAGGTGACCGCGTCGATGACGTCGTCCGCGTCCAGCGCGCGGCGCAGCGCGCTGACCTCGTGCTCGGCCGCCGAGGTGGCGAGCACCACCCGCAGCCCCCGTTCGGCGCAGGCGCGCAGCAGGTCGGCCGCGCCGGGCAGCGGTGTCAGCCGCGCCCAGTACTCGGCGTAGAGGGTGTCGTGCGCGTCGCGCAGCTTCGGGTCGGCGTCCCGGTCCCGTTCCGGGCCGAGCAGGTGGTCGAGCAGCTTGTCCGAACCCATCCCGATGGCCCGGTGCACGTCCGCCATCGGCACCGGCCGTTCGGTCTGGCGCAGAGCCTCCCACCAGCTCACGGTGTGCAGGTACGTGGTGTCGACCAGGGTGCCGTCGACGTCGAACAGGACACCTGCCGGATGGTCGGTAGACATGGTCGTCCTCCTACCCGTTGTGGGCCCGCCTGACGCCCCCGGGCTCAGTCACTCGGGAGGAGGATCTCGAACCACACGGTCGAGCCGCGGACCGTCGGGTCCGTCCCCCAGGCGTCGCTGAGTTCCTCGATCAGCCCCAGCCCGCGGCCGCGGCTGCTCAGCGTGTCGGTCTGCGCCCGGGTGACCGTGCCCCGGGTGCCCGAGTCGGCGACCGAGACCAGCAGCCGTTCGGCACTGAGATCGATCTCCACCCGGGCCGCGGTGCCCGCGTGCAGCAGCGCGTTGGTGGTCAGCTCGCTGGTGCAGAGCACGGCCGCGCCGATCACCGAATCCGGCACCTGCCACTCGCCCAGCTGGGCGCTCATCCAGTGCCGGACCCGGCTCGGGGCGGTCGGCTCGGCCGGCACCTCCATGCCCGCCGAGCGGCTCGCCTTCAACGCGTGCTCGACGGCGAGCACGGCGACGTCGTCCTCGGTGGTGCCGGCGACCGCGCCGGTGGCCACCGCGCAGAGCGCGCGTGGATCGCTGCTGGTGGCGGCCGAGACCGCGGCGGCGAGCGCGCCGAGGCCGGCGGTGAGACTCTGCCGTCGCCGCTCCACCACGCCGTCGCTGTAGAGCAGCAGGGTGTCGCCCGGCGCGAATCGGACGGTGCCGGTGGCCGGCTGGGAGCCGAGGCCCAGCGGCGCGCCCACCGGCACGTCGAGGTATTCGGCGTAGGGGCGGTTGTCGGGGGTGCCACGGCGGATCAGCGGCGCCGGGTGCCCGGCGCTGGCCAGGGTGATCTCCTGCCGTTCGGCGTCGACCACGCCGAAGACCACGGTGACGAAGAGCTCGTGTGTGCCGGCCTCGGCGCCGAGGCTGGCGACCAGCCGGTCCAGCCCGGCCAGCACCGCGTCCGGGCTGGGGTCGGTCAGCGCCAGCGCACGCAGCGCGGCCCGGACCTGCCCCATCCGGGCGGCGGCCTGTACGTCGTGCCCGGCGACGTCGCCGAGCACGATGCCGAGCCGGCCGCTGGGCAGCAGGAAGGCGTCGTAGAAGTCCCCGCCGGCGGCGTTGCCGTCGACGCCGGGGTCGTAGCGGGCGGCGATGCGCAGCTGGGGGAGATCCGGCAGGTGCTCCGGGAGCATGCTGCGTTGCAGCAGCTGCGCGGTGCCGTGCTGGGTCTCGAACCGGCGTGCCCGCTCGGCCGCCTGGCCGATCAGCTCGGCCGAGGCGGCCAGCAGTGCCCGCTCCGCGGCCGACCAGAGACGTGCGGCCTGATGGCCGACCGACAGCCCGCCGCGTACCACCGTGGCCCGCAGCGGCACCGCGGCCAGCGAAACGATCTTCTGGTCGTGCCGGTCGGCGGCGGCCGCCCGCAGCGGCTGACCGTCGCCGGTGAACAGCGGCGCCCCGTTCGCCGCGGCCTGCACCACCGGGTCCGGCCAGTCGACGGAGGTACGCCGCCACAGCGGGGGCAGCCGCTCATCGGCCTCGTCCAACAGCTCGCCCCGGATCCGCCGGACCATCCGCCAGCCGCCGCCACCCTCGTCCACGGCGAACGCGACCCGGTCGGCGTCGAACGTGGTGATCGCATAGCGCAGCGCGACCCGGGCGACGTCGTCCAGGGTGAGCGTGCCGGCGAGTGCGGCAGCCACCTCGCTCAGGCTCTGCAACTGCTGGGTGGCGTGGGTGGTCTCGGCGGCCACGTTCAGCACACCGACGATCCGGCCGGTGCTGTCGCGCACCGGCGAGTAGCCCCGGGTGAAGATCGCCCGCTCGACCACGCCGCTGCGGCTGCGGACCAGCGGAAGGCTGGTCTCCCGCTCGAGGAAGGTCCTTCCGTCGCGGTGGACCCGATCGATCACGTCCCCGACGCCGGGCAGCTGCCACAGCTCGGCGAACACGTCGCCGGCCGGCCGACCGACCGCCGCGGGGTGCCGGTCGCCCATCAGCTCGGCGTAGCCGTCGTTGTAGAGCAGGACGTGGTCGTCACCGTGGGCGAGCGCCATCGGCACCGGTGAGGCGAGGATGAGGTCGACGACCGCGCGCACCGCCGGATCCCACGCCTGCCGCGGGCCGAGCGAGGTGCCGGCCCAGTCGTGGCCGAGGACGACGCCCGCCGCGCCGGTCCCGCCGGGTGCACCGGAGACCGGAGCTGGTGGCGTGGGGACTCGCCCGACCGTTCCTGGCATGCCCGCAGCCTAGCCCGAGCGCCCGCCGACTGTTTCCGATCATGTGCGGTGCGTCGCGAGCGTCGTTCCAGGTTCCGGACGGGCGCGTGGTGCGGGCCGCGGTTGCGGCGCGGGCGCGGTGGCCACCCGGCGATGCCCTCGCCGGCGTTGCGGCAGGTCAGGGTACTTGTGATCCGACTTGTCGGAAAAATCGTGCGGATCCGCCCGGCGTGCCGCTCGGGGGACTGGGTAAGCCGCGGCGCAGAGCATGTGACAGGGAGGGACAACATGCGGGAAACCCTGGCGGTGCAGCAGGTCGATATCGGAAATGCCGTCTCCGACGCGTGGCGGGAGGTGCTGCTCTTCGTACCGAAGGCCGTCGCCTTCATCGTGATCCTGGTGATCGGGTGGATCATCGCCCGGGTCGTCCTGAAGGTCGTGGACACGGTGCTGGAGCGGCTGGGCTTCGACAGGGCGGTCGAGCGGGGCGGGATCAAACGCGCGCTGGAGCGCAGCAAGTACGACGCCAGCGACATCCTGGCAAGGCTCGCGTACTACGCGGTGCTGCTGTTCACCCTGCAGTTCGCCTTCGGGGTGTGGGGTCCGAACGCGATCAGTGACCTGATCCGGGGCGTGGTGGCGTGGCTGCCACGGGCCTTCGTGGCGATCGTCATCGTGGTCGTGGCGGCCGCGATCGCGAACGCCGTACGCGATCTGGTCAGCGGGGCGCTCGGTGGACTGTCGTACGGCCGGGTCCTGGCCGACCTGACCGCGATCTTCGTCATCGCGCTCGGCATCATCGCGGCGCTGAACCAGGTGGGCATCGCCACCACGGTGACCACGCCGGTGCTGATCGCGTTCCTGGCCACGGTGGCCGGCATCCTGATCATCGGTGTCGGCGGTGGTCTGGTGCGACCGATGCAGTCCCGCTGGGACCGCTGGCTGGACCGGGCGGCGGAGGAGTCCCGGGCGGTGCAGGCGCACCGGCAGGCCAGGGCGGCCGGACGCGGCGACGTCGAGCGGCAGATGGCCGACCGGACCGGTGCCGAGCGCACCCAGGCAGCCCGGGAGGCGCAGCAGTCGACGATGGCCGGCGGACAGGGCACGTACCAGTCCGGCAACGTCACCGACGAGACCCAGCAGTTCCGGCCCTAGGGCTGCAACGGGTGACACCGGGGAGGGTTCCGCGCGCGGCGCGGGCGCCCTCCCCGCGTCGTCTCCGGCCCCGGTTCAGTCAGCCGTGGCCGAGCGGGCGGGCCAGCGCGCAGACCGCGAGCAGCCGGGTGAGCAGCCAGTCGGGGGCGGACCAGTCGACCGGGCCGGCGGGCGGTTGCCAGCCGTGCTCGAGCGCGGCGGCGCGGACGCCCTCCGCGTAGCCGGCCAGCGCCGCCACGGTCAGTGGCAGCCCGTCGGAGCCGAGGCTGTCCCGGACGGCCGCCGCATGCTGGTCGACCAGGGCGAGCAGGCCGGGCCGCTCGGCCGCGGCGGCGAGCCCCGCGGCGCCGACGGCGACGGTCAGGGCGGCAAGGGTGGACCGCGCCGAGTCGACGGCGGTACGGGAAACGACCCGGTTGAACGGCACACGCATGGGGAACGACGCTAACCGACCCGAATCCCGGTCGACCTCGGCCACCCGGTCGGTGTGCGCTCGGCCACCGGCCTGCCGAACTGGCCGACCGGACCAGCCCGGGGCGGGGCGGAACCGGCCGGACGGGCCCGGCACGGAGCAGGGAGGCACGGATGGGGCAGCAGGACGGACCCGACGAGCAGCATCGCCGGCCGGCCGGGGTCGACGACGAGACGGTGGCCGCGCTCGGCAAGCTCAGCGAAGCCCTGGAGTGCGTGGAGCGGGCCCGTGGGCACCTCTACTCGCTGCACCAGCTGATCGGGCACGCCGATCTGATGCTGGACGACGCGGTCGAGCGGTTTCGCTCCGCCGGGCACCCGGAGATCGCCGAGCGGATCTCCGACGAGCTGCTGGGGCGCAACGTCATCGCCGGCCGGTGGACGTTCCAGATCGTCGAGGACTTCGACGACGGCTACTACGCACTCTTCCGAGAGCTGGACCGGCGGGCCCGCGAGCAGCTGGTCGACGGCCGGCGTCACCTCTACGAGGCGGAGATGAAGGAGCGGCGGCGTACCCGGGGCCGTCCCGGGCACGAGGCGCGCCCGAGTGCCGCCGGCTAGTCGCCGGAGCTGGCGCCGGCCGGACGCCGGCGGGCGGCGTCGTCGGCGATGATCACTGTGGCCACCATCAGCGCGACGCAGAGGCTGAACAGCCAGGAGTCGTCGGAGACGAGCCAGGCCGAGACGGGCGCCTGGAGCGCGGCCAGCAGGAAGCCGAGCCAGGCGAGGCGGCGCTGACGTGGGGAGAGGATGCCGGAACCCTGTTGCATCCCGAAAGTCTTACGCGACACGGCCGGATTGCCGTCGTCCGTTCGGCCGATTCTGGATGAGCTGTCCGTTTTCCCGACCATCCGGGCGTCATTTCTTGTCGTGACGGGGGACCCGGCCGCCACCGGTCGCCGGGCCGGGCGGAAGATGTTCGTCCGTGTCCACCACCCCCGCGCCGCCCCGGGCATCCCTGCTCCTGCTGGCCTACCTCGCCTTCGTCAGCCTCGGCCTGCCGGACGGGCTGATCGGGGTCGGCTGGCCGTCGATCCGGGCGGACTTCGGCGTGCCGACCGAGGCGGTCGGCCTCGTGCTCACCGCCGGCACCGCCGGATACCTCACTTCGAGCGTGCTGGCCGGCTTCACGCTGGCCCGGCTCGGGGTGGGCTGGCTGCTCGCCGGCAGCACCCTGCTGGCCAGCCTGGCGCTGACCGGCTACACGGTCAGCCCCGGCCTGGCCCTGATGATCGGCTGCGCGCTCGTGCTCGGGCTGGGCTCCGGCGCGATCGACTCCGGGCTCAACGCGTACGCGGCCGGGGCGTTCGGGCCGCGACACATGAACTGGATGCACGCGTTCTTCGGGCTCGGTGTGGCGATCGGTCCACTGATCATGACCAGCGCGCTCAGCCTGGGGCTGGCCTGGCGGTGGGGGTACGGCATCGTGGCCGTGGCGCAGCTCGCCCTCGCCGCCGCCTTCGCGCTCAGCGTTCGGGCCTGGCGAGACAGATCCCGCCAGGCGATCCCGGACGCGCCCGCCGCGGTGGCCGACGCGGCCTCCGGGCCGGTGGGGTCGGTCGGCGTGGCGCCGACCGTCGGCACCACCGACGCCGACCGTGCGGCGGTCGGCACCGCCGGGCCGCCGATCGCCCGGCCCGTGCCGGTACGGGAGACGCTGCGGCTGCCGGCCGTCTGGCTGGGCGCGGTCGCGTTCGCGCTGTACGTGGCGATCGAGGTCGCCGCCGGGCTCTGGGCCTTCCTGCTGCTCACCGAGGCGCGGGGACTGGCCGACGCCACGGCCGGTCTCTGTGTCTCCGCGTACTGGGGCAGCCTCTTCCTGGGCCGAGTGGTGCAGGGTGTGGTGGCCGAGCGGCTGGGCGCGGCCCAGGTCCTGCGGGGCAGCCTGCTCGGCATGGCCGCCGGTGCCGCGCTGATCGCGCTGCCCGCCCCGGCCTGGGTGGCGGTGGCCGGGCTCGTCGTGGTCGGCTTCGCCGCGGCCCCGGTCTTCCCGCTGCTGACCCTCACCACCGCCGACCGGGTCGGCGCGGCGCACGCGGACCGGACCATCGGGCTGCAGATCGGCGCGGCCGGGCTCGGCGGGGCACTGGTCCCGGCGGGGATCGGAGTTCTGCTCGGCAACGTCTCGGTGCAGGCGCTCGGGCCGGCGCTGTTCGTGCTCGCCGTCGGGCTGATCGCCCTGCACGCGGCCGCTTCGCGCCGACCCGGGGTCGCGCGCTAGCCGTTGTCCGGGCCGGTGCGTCCGGTGGTCGACGGCCGGTAGGCGCGGTCCGGGTCGGTCGGCTCCCGGCCGGCGCCGGCGGCCTGCCCACCCCGGTCCGCCGCCTCCGGCCCGTGCCCGAACGCGGCCTCCTCACCGGCGTCGTTGCCGGTGACGTCGTCGGCCTGCCCGTCGATGCTCGAGCCCGCGACGGCCCGTTCCAGTTCCTCCAGCGGAGTCCGTTCCTCGTCCCGCCACACCCTGCCGTCGTCCGTCATGTCTTCGCGGTACCCCCGGGCCGTGATCGCAAACGGCGCCAGGGGCGCGGACGGCTCCGGGGCGCGGACAGCACCGGGCGCGGACGGCGATGGCCGCCGGAGATTCCGGCGGCCATCGGAGCTTCGTCTTCCCGGGGGATGGGGTCACGGCTGCGGGCGGTCGACCTGCCCGCGCCAGGCGCCCGTCTCCTGACGGCGGCGCTCGATGAACTGCTTGAACCGCTCCAGGTCGCCCTTGGCGCGCCGATCCACGATACCGAGCTTGTCACCGGCCTTCTCGACCACGCCGTGCGGCTCGAACTCGAGCTGCAGGGTGACCCGGGTGTTCGCCTCGTCCAGCCGGTGGAAGGTCACCACGCCGGCCTGCTGGGTGCCGCCGGTGGAGCGCCAGGCGACGCGCTCGTCGGGAAGCTGTTCGGTGATCTCGGCGTCGAACTCGCGCTTCACCCCGGCGATCTCGACGGTCCAGTGGGTCATCGTGTCCGACAGCTGCCGGACCTCCTGCACCCCCTCCATGAAGTGGGGGAACTCCTCGAACTGGGTCCACTGGTCGTACGCGGTCCGTACCGGGACGGAGACGTCCACATGTTCGGTCACGCCACTCATCAGCATCCTCCTCAGTTCGCCGGGGGCCGGCCGGGTCGGGTCCCGGCCGGTCACCAGCGAGTCGTCTCGTTCTTGTTGCCGAGCGCGGCCCAGACCTCGGAGATCGTCTGGTACCGGGTCCCCTCCGGCAGGCGCTCCAGGTCGGCGATGATGTCGTCCGGCGCTTCGTTGTTCCGCGCGTTGGCGATCAGCGCCTCACGGTCGCCGGGCAGGGCGGTCATCGTGATGAACCGTCCGAACCGGCTGCGCCGCTCGACGTCCTGCGAGCTCATTCCCTTGGGTGCGCCGCTGCGCAGCTCACCCGCGGGCGCCGTGGTCGCCTCCGGCTGGTCCTCGCCCGCCGGCTCCGGCACGCGCGACTCGTCGACTCGCGAGCCACCGGTTCCCGGCCCCTGGACGAGGCCGGCCACCTCCTGGCTCATCTGCTCGTCGATCCTCGGTCCGTGCTTGCTGTTGCCACGCTCCATGCCTTCTGCGCTACCCGGCGAGACCGGCGCTAAACCGGCAAGCGGTCACGAACCGGCCGGTGCCCGGGGCGGCAGCACGGGCTCCTCGGGCGCTGACTCGCCGGCCTGCAACCGCCGTCCCCGCTGCAGCTCGGCGTTGATCTGCACGCCCAGCATCAGCGCCGAGTTGGACAGGTAGAGCCAGACCAGGAACGCGATGACCGCACCGAGGCTGCCGTAGGTGGCGTCGTACGAGCCGAAGTTGGCCACGTAGAGGCCGAAGCCGAAGGAGGCCACCGCCCAGGCGACCAGCGCGACCGCTCCGCCCGGAGTCAGCCAGCGGAACCGGGGCTGACGCACGTTCGGCGCGATCCAGAACAGCAGTGACAGCAGCACCATCATGATCAGGGCGAGCACCGGCCACTTGGCCACGCCCCACACCGTGCGGGCCAGGCCACCGGCGTTGACCAGGTCGCCCACCGCGTCGGCGACCGGCCCGCTCACGATCAGCCCGACGGCGACCACGGCGAGCAGCACCAGCGTGACCGCAGCAAGCCCGATCTGCATCGGGCGCAGCTTCCAGACCGGCCGCCCCTCGGTCACCCCGTAGATCGCGTTGGAGGCGCGGGTGAACGCGCCGATGAACCCGGACGCGGACCAGAGCGCGCCGAGCAGACCGAAGCTCAGCAGCACCTTCGCCGAACTCTCCTGGTCGACCACGTCGCGGACCACGCCGACGAACCCCTCGTTCGCCACCACCGAGCCGGCGCCCATCTGCCGCGCCAGGTCCAGCACCGTGTCCACCGTGCGCTCGCCCTCGGAGACCAGCCCGACCAGCGAGACCACCACGACGGCGGACGGGAAGAGCGCGAGCACCCCGTAGTAGGTGAGCGCGGCGGCCCAGTCGGCACAGTTGTCCGAGAAGAAGTTCCGCACGCTGCGGACCAGCACCCCGCGCCAGGTCCGCCAGCTCAGTTGCCGGATCCGCCGAGGCAGGCGCAGTCCCCGCTGGTCACCGAGCGTCGCGCCGGGGTCCGTCGTCGTCATCTGCCGCTCCCTGTGCCCCCGACCGCCGGATGGTCCGGTCCGTCTGGCTGAGCCTGGCCCGGCCGGTACCCAGGGCGGAAACCCCGCAAACGGGCCGGGCCCGGGCGGGCGTGCCGGCGGTTTGCCGGGCCCGGTCGGGGGAACGGTCAGATGAGGATCGTGAGCACCCATCGACGCGGAGGAGGACGAGATGCCCGGGCGCGAGGTACTGCCCAGCACGCTGCGGCGCTCCCCGGACAAGGCGCAGCGCACCTGGGAGAAGACACACGACTCGGCGGTGGAGACGTACGGCGAGGGCGAGCGGTCGCACCGCGCCGCCTTCGCCGCCGTGAAGCACGAGTTCGAGAAGGTCGGCGACCACTGGGAGCCGAAGGGGCGCAAGGGCCCCAGCGACCGGCAGGCGGCCGGCGGTGGCCCGGCGCGTCGCGCGCCCACCGCGGGCGGCGTGGACGCCAACGCCACCAAGGACCATCTGATGGAGGTGGCCCGCAAGCTGGACGTGCCGGGCCGGTCCCGGATGAACAAGCCGGAACTGGTCAAGGCGATCGAGAAGGCCAACAACCGGCAGACCGCCAAGGCGCGGGGCCGCTGACGCCCAATCAGAAGTGCCGTGCGGGGTGGCTGTCCGGATACGGGCGGCCACCCCTCGTTTGGGTCACCAGTGCCCGCCGCCCGGCGCCTCGATGTGCACGGCCTTGGTGGCGGTGAACTCGTCGAGCAGTTCCGGGCCGTACCCGAAGCCCTGGCCGCTGCCGCGCCGTGGGTGTGCGGCGCCGCCGGGCGCGCCGCCGAAGACCGCGTTGACCTTCACGGTGCCCACCGGCAGCTCTTTCCAGGCCCGCTGCGCGTGACTCATCGAGCCGGTCAGCACCGTGGCGCCCAACCCGTACGGCGAGTCGGCCGCGCACCGCAGCGCCTCGCTGAACGAGTCGACGACCACCACCGGGGCGACCGGGCCGAACGTCTCCTCGCGCACCAGCGGCATGTCGTGGCGGCAGTCGGTGACCACGGTCGCCGGGTAGAACGCGCCCGGCCCGTCCGGCAGCGTGCCGCCGGTGCGGATCCGCGCCCCCTGTGCCACCGCCGCCGTCACCTGGCCGTGCACCCGGTCGCGGTGCTGCCGGTCGACCAGCGGGCCCAGCTCGGTCGCCGGGTCGCGGCCCGACCCCATCCGCAGCGCCTTGGCCCGGTCGACCAGCGCGGCCACGAAGTCCTCGGCGACGTCTCGGTGGGCGTAGATCCGCTCCACCGCGACGCAGATCTGGCCGGCGTTGGCGAACGCGCCCAGCGCTGCCTCCCCGGCCGCCCAGACCGGGTCCACCTCGGCGTCGACGATCAGCGGGTCGCTGCCGCCGTTCTCCAGCAACACCTTCGCGCCGGTGCGCGCGGCGGCAGCGGCGATCGCCCGGCCGGTCTCGGTGGAGCCCACGTGCGCCACCAGGTCCACCTCCTGGCCGGCCAGCGTGGCACCGGTCTCCGCCCCGCCGGTGAGCAGGGAGAGCACCCCGGGCGGCAGCGCCTGGTCCAGCGCCCGGGCCAGCAGCCAGCCGGTGGCCGGGGTGCGTTCGCTCGGCTTGTAGAGCACCACGTTGCCGGTGACCAGGGCCGCGCCGAGCAGCCCGCAGGAGACCGCCACCGGGTCGTTCCACGGGGTGATCGCGGCGACGACGCCGCGGGGCTGCGGCGCCATGAAGTCGATGGCGTGGTGACCGCCGTGCAGGGTCCGCCCGCCGCGCATCGGCGCCAGTTCGGCGTACTGTCGCAGGGTGCCGATGCCCGCCTCGACGCCACCGCGGGCGTCCGCCAACGGTTTGCCCATCTCCGCGGTGACCGCCGCGGTCAGCTCCTCGGTCATCGCCTCGACCGCGTCCGCGGCGCGGTGCAGGGCCGCCGCCCGTTCCGCCGGCGCTGTGCCCGCCCACTCCGCCGCGACCTCACGGGCCGCCTCCACCGCCTTGCCGACCACGTCGGCCGTCGCCACCGGCGCCGAGCTGACCGGGGAGCCGTCGGTCGGGTCGTGCACGACCAGCTCGCCCTGCTCGCCGCCCGCTCCCCAGACCCCACCGATGAGCTGCGCAACCGTGTACATGCGGCGCTGGATGCCCCGGTCTTGCCGAGACAAACGCGTTTCGCCTGGTTGCGCCCGGGGTAGGCGGGTCGGATGATTCCCACCGGGGCGGAGAGCGCCGACGCCGTCGTCGTCGGGGCCGGGCACAACGGTCTGGTGGCGGCCAACATGCTGGCCGACGCGGGCTGGGACGTGGTGGTGCTGGAGGCGACCGGGACGCCCGGCGGCGCGGTGCGTTCGGCCGAGGTGACCGCCCCGGGCTACCTGAGCGACCTGTACAGCTCGTTCTACCCGCTCGGCTACGCCTCCCCGGTGCTGCGACGCCTCGACCTGGGCCGTTACGGGCTGACCTGGCGGCACGCCCCGGACGTGCTGGCCCACCTGATGCCCGACGACCGGGCCGCGGTGATCAACCGGGATCCCGAGGTCACCGCGGCGTCGCTGGAGGCGTTCGCGCCCGGCGACGGTCAGCGTTGGCTGACCGCGTACGGCGACTGGATCAAGGTCGCCGAGCCGATGCTGGAGACGATCACCACCCCGTTCCCGCCGGTGCGCGGTGGGCTGACCCTGCTGCGCCGGCTGCGGATCTCCGGCGCGCTGCGGCTGGCCCGGCGGTTGGTGGTGCCGGTCCGCAAGCTGGGCGAGGAGGTCTTCGACGGCCCCGGCGGTCCCGCGCTGCTGGCCGGCTGCGCCCTGCACACCGACCTCTCCCCGGAGGAGGCCGGCTCCGGGGTGTACGGGTGGCTGCTCGCCATGCTCGGCCAGCAGGTCGGCTGGCCGGTGCCGGACGGCGGCTCGCAGCGGATCACCGACGCCCTGGTGGCCCGGCTGACCGAGCGGGGTGGCCGGATCCTCTACGGCGCCCGGGTGGACCGGGTACTCACCGCCCGGGGCCGGGCGATGGGTGTACGCACCGACGGCGGCGCGCTGTGGCGGGCCCGCCGGGCGGTGCTCGCCGACGTCCCCGCTCCGGCGCTCTACCTCGACCTGGTCGGCGCGGCGGCGCTGCCGCCCCGGTTGGTGGAGGACCTCGCGCACTTCCGCTGGGACGGCTCCACGCTCAAAGTGGACTGGGCACTCTCCGCGCCGGTGCCGTGGCGTAACCGGGCGGTGGCGACCGCCGGCACCGTGCACCTCGGCGCGGACGTGGACGGGTTGACCCTCTATTCGGCAGCGCTGGCCCGCGGGGAGCTGCCGCGGGACCCGTTCATGCTGGTGGGTCAGATGACCGTGGCCGATCCGAGCCACTCCCCGCCGGGCACCGAGTCGCTCTGGTCGTACACCCACCTGCCGTTCCGCCGGGAGTGGCGGGCGGAGGAGATCGCCGAGCACGTCGAGCGGATGGAGCGGGTGCTGGAGGAGGCCGCGCCCGGCTTCCGCAGCCTGATCGTCGGACGGCACGTGGCCGGCCCGGTCGAGTTGGAGCAGGGCGACCCGAGCCTGGTCGGCGGCGCGGTCGGCGGCGGCACCTCGGCCGCGTACCAGCAGCTGTTCCTGCGCCCGATCCCCGGCCTCGGCCGGGCGGACACCCCGGTCGACCGGCTCTTCCTGGCCAGCGCGTCCGCGCACCCCGGCGGTGGGGTGCACGGCGCGCCCGGTGCGAACGCCGCCCGGGCGGCGCTGGCTCGCGACGGCGCCCTGACCGGCGCCCTCTACGCGAGCACGATCGACGCGGCAAACCGCGCGATCTACAGCTGACCGCGGACCGACCGCCGACCGCGACCGCCGAGTCGTGACGGCTACCCGGCGTGAGGCAGGCTCCGCCCGAGGACACCACCTCCGACGCCTTTGCTCTGCTTCAGCCGAGGCAACAGCCACCCTGGGTGACAGCCTGGACGGACGTGCGCGGTCCCACCGTTCGCGACCGGCAGCTCAGCGTGGTGTTGCCCCCGCTGAAGCAGAGCAAAGCGCGGAGCGCGCAGCGCCCTAGGCGGGCGCGCCAGCTACCGAGGGTGATCTGACGCTGAGTGAGCGCGCCGTTGACGGTCCGGTCCGCCCGGCAGTCCGGGCGGTCCCGGCCGATGCGCTCAGCGCTCGATGTTGCGGTGCTTGCTGCGCAGCTTGAACGGCATCAGCGCACTCTCGATCTTCGTGGCGGTGGTCATCTTCGAGTCACCGTCCCGGCGCTCCTCGAAGCGGATCGGCACCTCCAGGATGGTGTGCCCGAGCCGGGTGGCGAGATAGTGCATCTCCACCTGGAAGCTGTAGCCGTTGGACTGCACCCGCTCCAGGCCGATGTCCCGCAGCGCGTCCGCCCGCCAGATCTTGAAGCCGGCGGTGAGGTCGCGGATCCGCACCCGCAGCAGGGTGTGCACGTAGAGGTTCGCCCAGCCGCTGAGCGCGCGCCGGTACAGCGGCCAGTTCTCGTCCAGCTCGCCGCCGGGCACGTACCGTGAGCCGATCACCACGCCCGCCTGCGTCGACAGCAGCGCGCCCAGCATGCCCGGCAGCGCCGCCGGCGGGTGCGAGAGGTCGGCGTCCATCTGCGCCACGTACTCGGCGCCGCCGTCGAGGGCGCGGCTGATTCCGTCCACGTACGCCCGGCCGAGGCCCTCCTTGCCCGGGCGGTGCACCACCTCCACCCGGTCCGGGTGCTCGATGGCCAGCTTGTCCGCCACCTCGCCGGTGCCGTCCGGCGAGTTGTCGTCGGCGACCAGGATCTTCAGGCCCGGCAGCGGCAGGGCGAGGAGCCGCTCGACCAGCACCGGGAGGTTCCCCGCCTCGTTGTAGGTGGGGACCACGACGGTCAGGCGTGCGTCCCGCCAGGGGGCGGGCAACTGCACGGGTTCGATCATGACGGACATCCTCGGTTTGCGGACAGGGATTCACTGAGAGGGTATCCAGTTGCCGCTTCGTCGTCGTAAAGGCTCCCCATCCGGTGGTTGTGCGAATGCCGACGAGCGCTCCCGCGAGGGCTTCAAGGAGCGGAATCAGCGGCGGTGACGAGCCACGCCGGCGAGGGCGAGAGCCGTGGCGGCCAGGGCGAGTCCGGAGAGCGCCGGCTTGTGGGTGCCCACCCAGAGCGCCGCCGACCTGGTACGCGCCTGGTCGCCGAAGACGCCGTCCGCGCCCCGGTCCTGGCGGTCGTCGACGGGCCGGTCGAGGTTGTCCCGCCAGGTGGCCGGGTCGATCGGGGTGTCGGTCTGCTGGCTGTCGTACCCGTCCCGGGCGAGCTTGCGGTCGAGCAGGCCGGGCAGCAGCATGTCGCCGAGCCGGGCCCGCCAGGTCGGGCCACCCACGTTCAGTTCCCGCGTTCCACGATCGGCGGCCCAGAGGATGGCCCGGGCGGCCACCTCGGGGGCGAAGATCGGTGGCACCGGCTGCGGGTGCCGGGGAAGCCGGGTGCGGACCCAGGAGAACTGCGGTGTGTTCACCGCCGGCAGCTGCACCATCGACAGCCGCACCCCCGGGCAGTCACGCAACAGCTCCGCCCGCAGCGAGTCGTTGAAGCCCTGGATGGCGTGCTTGCTCGCGCAGTACGCCGACTGCAGGGGAATGCCCCGGTAGGCGAGGGCCGAACCGACCTGCACTATCGCGCCCCGGCCGTGCGCCCGCATGTGCCGCAGCGCGGCCAGCGTGCCATGCACGGTGCCCAGGTAGTTGACCTCGGTGACCCGACGGAACTCCGCGGCGGGGATCTCCCACGACGGGGCGAAGACCGAGACCATCGCGTTGTTGACCCAGACGTCGATCCGCCCCCAGTGGTGCACCACGTCGTCGGCGGCCTGCTGCACCGCGCCCGCGTCGGCCACGTCGACCCGGTAGCTGCGCACCTCGGCCGCTCCGCGCTCGCGGCAGTCCCGTTCGGCCGCGGCCAGGCCCGCCTCGCCCCGGGCGATCAGGGCCAGCCGGGCGCCCCGACCGGCGTACGCCCGGGCGACCGCGCGGCCGACCCCCGCGCTCGCCCCGGTGACCGCCACGACCTGGGTCATCGCTGGGTCTTCTGCCGGGTGGCGATGTCCGAGAGCCGGTCGAGCGTCTCCCGGTTGCGCAGGTGCAGCACCAGGTCGTTGAGCTTGTTGCGGACCCAGCGCAGTGGTCCCGCGGCGAAGTCCTCCCCGATCCGCACCCGGGTGGCGTGCTCGCCGACCGGTTCCAGGGTGAACGTCACGATCGCCTCACCGGCCGGCCAGAGCCCGGCGCGCAGCACCAGCCGGTGCGGCGGCTCGGAGTGCAGCACCGTCGAGGCGTCCTGCAACGAGACCGGCCACGGTCCGGCGCGGTGGTGCAACTGGCTGCCGACCCGTGGCCAGTCGTCGTCCACGTCCCGGACGTGCGTGGTGCCGACCACCCAGTCGCTGTACGTCCATCCGTCGGCGAGCACGTCGAAGACCTGCTGCGGGGGAGCTTCGATAACTTTCTCCACAATCGCCACAGCACACCCGTACCCGCCCACCGACCGGGGCTAACGGTGCCGGCGGGTTAGCTTCTCAGGGGCGACGGGTAACGCCAGCGCGGGCGGCCGTGCGTGGGCGCCGGGCGTGCGCGGTGGTCCTGCCGCGTCGAAGATGATGTTTACTCCCCGGGGCGCCGGGAACCCGCCGGCTGTGCGACAGGACCAGGTGAAGCCGGATCAGCGCAGGTCAGCCCGGGTTTTTGCCGGTGCTGGCCGGGCTGGGTCCGGCTCGGTCCTGTTCGACGCGGTGCTGCTCGACCGGGACGGCACGTTGGTGGAGGACGTGCCGTTCAACGGTGACCCGGAGAAGGTGCGGCCGGTGCCGGGGGCGCGGGCGGCCCTGGACCGGTTGCGGGCCGCGGGGCTGCGACTGGGCGTGGTGACGAACCAGTCGGGGCTGGCGCGGGGGTACTTCACCGAGTCGCAGATGCACGCGGTGCACGCCCGGATCGAGCAGCTGCTCGGACCGTTCGACACGTGGCAGGTCTGCCCGCACGACGACAGCGACGGGTGCGGGTGCCGTAAGCCCGCGCCGGGGTTGGTGCACGCGGCGGCGGCGGAGCTGGGCACGGTCGCCACCCGCTGCGTCATGGTGGGGGACATCGGCCGGGACGTGTCCGCGGCGCTGGCGGCGGGCGCGACCGCAGTGCTGGTGCCCACGCCGGTGACCCGACCGCAGGAGGTCGCGGCCGCGCCGTGGCTGGCCGCGGACCTGCCGGGTGCGGTGGCGGAGATCCTGCGCCGGCAGCACGCCGTCATTCCGGCCGCCGGGCCGAGCCGCACCCGGGGAACCGTGCTGGTGGTGCGGGCCGATTCGGCCGGGGACGTGCTGGTCACCGGCCCGGCGATCCGGGCCGTCGCCGCCGGCGCCGACCGGGTCGTCATGCTCTGCGGGCCGCGCGGCCGCGCCGCCGCGGAGCTGCTCCCCGGCGTCGACGCGATCGTCGAGCACCGGCTGCCCTGGATCGATCCCACTCCCGGACCGGTCGATCCGGCCGACATGCACGACCTCACCGGCCGCCTCGCCGCCCTCCGCATCGACGAGGCGGTCATCTTCACCTCGTACCACCAGTCGTCGCTGCCGCTGGCGCTGCTGCTGCGCCTCGCCGGCGTGCCCCGGGTGGCCGCGATCAGCGACGACTACCCGGGCAGCCTCCTCGACCTTCGCCACCGGGTCCCCACCGGCGTACCCGAGCCGGAGCGCGCGCTCTCCCTCGCCGCCGCCGCCGGTTACGGCCTGCCCACCGGCGACGAACCTGGCCTCCGGCTGCGCCCGGAGGTCCACCGGCCCCCGGCCCGGCTCGGGACGCCCGGCTACGTCGTGCTGCACCCCGGCTCGTCGGTGCCCAGCCGGGCCTGCCCGCCCGAGCTGGCCGTGCGGATCGCCCGGTCGCTGGCCGACGCCGGGCACCGGGTGGTGGTCACCGGTACGCCGGACGAGCGGGAGTTGACCGCCGCGGTGGCCGGCTCGGGCGGGCTGGACCTGGGCGGCCGCACCGGGCTCGCCGAACTGGCCGCGGTGATCGCGGGCGCGGGTGCGGTGGTGGTCGGCAACACGGGCCCGGCCCACCTGGCCGCCGCGTTCGGTGTGCCGGTGGTGAGCCTCTTCGCACCGACCGTCCCGTTCGGACAGTGGGGCCCCTACCGGGTGCCCACCGTCCGGCTCGGCGACGCCACCGCCGGCTGCCGGGACACCCGGGCCGCCGCCTGCCCGGTCCCCGGGCACCCCTGCCTGGCCGGGATCGACCCGGCCGACGTGGTCGAGGCGCTGCGGCTGCTCGGCGTACCGGCCGATCCGGTTCGGACGGTGAGCGCCGGCGTGGGCCCGGCCGGCGCGACGGTGGTGTCCGCCAGCGGCGGGAGCGGCCGATGAACCTCCTGCTCTGGCACGTGCACGGCTCGTGGACCACCGCGTTCGTGCACGGCCGGCATCGGTATCTGGTCCCGGTCACTCCCGACCGTGGGCCCTACGGCCTCGGCCGCGCCCGCACCTATTCGTGGCCGGAGACCGCCGTCGAGGTGACCCCGGCCGACCTCGCCGACGTCGACGTCGACCTGGTCATCCTGCAACGCCCCGAGGAGATTGACCTCGCCGAGCAGTGGTTGGGTCGCCGCCCCGGGCGGGACGTGCCCGCCGTCTACGTCGAGCACAACACCCCGAAGGACGGCGACGTCCCGAACAGCCGGCATCCGATGGCGGACCGCGACGACCTGCTCGTCGCTCACGTCACAGGGTTCAACCAGCTCTTCTGGGACACCGGCGGCACCCGCACGACGGTGATCGACCACGGCGTCGTTCCGCCCACGGTGGAGTACACCGGTGAGCTGGACCGGCTCGCCGTGGTGATCAACGAGCCGGTGCGCCGCTGGCGGGTCACCGGCACCGACCTGCTGCCCCGGTTCGCCGAGATCGCCCCGCTGGACGTCTTCGGCATGAAGGTGGCCGGCCTGGCAGCAGAGCTGGGCCTGCCACCCGAGCGCGTGACCAGCTACGACGACGTGCCGCAGGCCCGGATGCACGCCGAGCTGGCCCGGCGGCGGGCGTACCTGCACCTGTGCCGGTGGACGTCGCTCGGGCTGAGCCTGATCGAGGCGATGACGATGGGCATGCCGGTCGTCGCGCTCGCCACCACCGAGGCGGTGATGGCGGTGCCACCGGGCGCCGGCGCACTCGCCACCCGGATCGACACCCTGCTGGACGCCGCCCGCCGGTTCGTGGTTGAACCGGAGTTCGCGCGGCAGGCCGGCGCGACGGCCCGGACCGCCGCCCGCGACCGGTACGGCCTCGACCGTTTCCTCGCCGACTGGGACCGGCTGCTGGAGGAGGAAGTATGCGCATCGCGATGATCTCGGAGCACGCCAGCCCGCTCGCCATCCTCGGCGGCGAGGACGCAGGCGGCCAGAACACGCATGTCGCGGAGCTCTCCGCCGCGCTCGCGGCCGCCGGGCACGACGTACGGGTGTACACCCGGCGCGACGCGGTGGACCTGCCGGTGACGGTCCGCGCGCCGGACGGGTACGACGTCGTGCACGTACCGGCCGGGCCGGCCGAGCCGGTGGCCAAGGACGCGCTGCTGCCGCACATGCGGGACTTCAGCGACTGGCTGGTGGAGCGGTGGCGGGGCGGCGACTGGATGCCCGACGTCATCCACGCGCACTTCTGGATGAGCGGGTTGGCGGCGCTCGCGGCCAGCCGGCAGACCGGGGTGCCGGTGGTGCAGACGTACCACGCGCTCGGCACGGTGAAGCGGCGCTACCAGGGCGTGCAGGACACCAGCCCGGCCCGGCGGGTGGCGTACGAGCGGGAGCTGGGCCAGTCGGTGGACCGGGTCGTCGCCCAGTGCCAGGACGAGGTGGGGGAGCTGGTCCGGATGGGCGTGCCCCGGTCCCGGATGACGGTCATCCCGTCCGGGGTCAACCTCAGCTCCTTCGCGCCGCTCGGGCCGGCGGCCGACCGGGAGCCGGGACGGGCCCGGATCCTGACCGTCGGCCGGCTGGTGGAGCGCAAGGGCTTCCAGACCGTGATCCGGGCGATGGCGCTGGTCCCCGACGCCGAGTGCGTCGTGGTCGGCGGCCCGCCGGCCGGGCTGCTGGAGAGCGACCCGTACGCCCGGCGGCTGCGGGCGCTCGCCGGCACCTGCGGGGTGGCCGACCGGGTGCGCCTGGTCGGCGCGGTGCCGCGCGAGGAGATGGGCCGCTGGTACCGCTCGGCCGACATCCTGGTCGCCGCCCCCTGGTACGAGCCGTTCGGGCTCACCCCGTTGGAGGCGATGGCCTGCGGCGTGCCGGTGGTCGGCACCGCGGTGGGCGGGATCAAGGACACCGTGGTCGAGGGGGTCACCGGCGATCTCGTTCCGGCCCGCGACCCGCGCGCCCTGGGCGCCGCGATCCAGGGTCTGCTCGACGACCGGATCCGCCGCTTCGCGTACGCCACGGCGGCCCAGGAGCGGGCCCGGCTGCGCTACTCCTGGGCGGCGACCGCGGAGCGGCTGGTGGAGATCTACGCCGAGGTGGCCGCGGTGCGTCGGCCGACCCGGGTGGTGGCCTGATGGCGGCGGGCTCGCTGCTCGAGACCCACCTGGCGAACCTGGCCACGGCCCTGCTGCCGTTCCGCGACTACGAGCGGATGCTCACCGGGTGGGGTGAGACGCTGGCCCGGCGGCTGGCCGGTGGTGGTCGGCTGCTGGTGGCGGGCAACGGCGGCAGCGCCGCCGAGGCCCAGCACCTCACCGCCGAACTCGTCGGCAAGCTCCGCGACGACCGGCAACCGCTCTCCGCGATCGCCCTGCACGCGGAGACCTCCGCGATGACCGCCATCGGCAACGACTACGGCTACGACGAGGTCTTCGCCCGTCAGGTCCGCGCCCACGGTCGCGCCGGGGACCTCCTGCTCCTGCTCTCCACCAGCGGGACCAGCGCCAACCTGCTCACCGCGGCCCAGGCCGGCCGCGATGCCGGGCTCAGCTGCTGGGCCTTCACCGGCCCGGCGCCCAACCCGCTCGCCGACGCCTGCCACGAGGCGCTCGCCATCGCCTCGCCCGACAGCCAGGTGGTGCAGGAGCTGCACCTGGTCGCCACCCACCTGCTCTGCGAGTACGTGGACCAGGCCCTACCCGCCGTGCTCGGCGCGTCGGTCGGTGTCACCCCGCCCTCGATCGAGCCGGTCCGCTCCGGCGGCGTGCGTACCGGGGTGGAGGTGGTGCTGGACGGCGGGGCCGGGCAGGGGGTGCAGGCGCGAGGATGAGGGGGGAAGCGTGACGGGACCCGTGGTGGTGGTCGGTGACACCCTGCTCGACCGGGATGTCGAGGGGGTGGTCAACCGACTCTGTCCGGACTCTCCGGTGCCGGTTCTCGACGAGACCGAGTACGTCGACCGGCCGGGCGGCGCCGGCCTGGCCGCGGTCTTCGCGGCCGCCCAGGGTGCCGAGGTGGTGCTGGTGACGGCGCTCGCCGACGACGCCGGGGGCGCCCGGCTGAGCGCGCTGCTCAACGCGGCCGGCGTGCAGGTGTACGCGCTGCCGCTGGCCGGGTCCACGCCGGAGAAGATCCGGCTGCGGGCGCGTGGCCGGGTGCTGCTGCGCCACGACCGGGGCGGCCCGGCCGGCGACCCGGGTGAGCCGAGCGAGGCGGTGCTCCGGGTGATCGCGAACGCCTCCGCCGTGCTGGTGAGCGACTACGGCCGGGGTGTGGCCCGGCATCCGGCGCTGCGCGCGGCGCTCGCCGCGACCCGGGCGCCGGTGGTCTGGGATCCGCACCCGCGGGGGCCGGCGGCGGTGCCCGGTGTGCACCTGGCGACGCCGAACGAGTCCGAGGCCCGCGAGCTGATTCCCGCGTTGCCCGGGGCGACCCGGCTGGCGACCGCCTCCCGGGGCGCGCAGGGGCTGCGCCGGCGGTGGCGGGCCGGCGCGGTAGCGGTCACCCTGGGCGGCGACGGCGCGCTGCTCTGCCACGCGGGGTCGACGCCGCTGGTGGTGCCCGCCCCGAACAGCGCCGAGGGGGACACCTGCGGCGCCGGCGACCGGTTCGCGGCCACCGCGAGCCTGGCCCTGGCCCGGGGCGCGCTCGTCTCCGAGGCGGTGCAGGCGGCGGTAGCCGAGGCGTCCGCGTACGTGGCCGGTGGGGGAGTGGCGACGGCGCTGCCGCCCCCGGTGCGGCCGGTGGTCAACACCGCGGCCGCCGTGGGCGGTGACCGGGTCGGCGTCGCCGCGGTGGCCGGGGTGCTCGCCGAGGTACGCGCCGCCGGCGGCACGGTGGTGGCCACCGGGGGCTGCTTCGACCTGCTGCACGCCGGTCACGTGGCGACGTTGCAGGCCGCCCGGCGGCTCGGGGACTGCCTGATCGTCTGCATGAACTCGGACGCCAGCGTCGCCGGCCTGAAGGGCCCGGAGCGCCCGGTCGTCCCGCAGGGTGACCGCAGCCGGCTGCTGGCGGCGCTGGGCTGTGTGGACGCGGTGATGATCTTCGACGAGCCGACACCACACGCCGCGCTGTCCTGGCTGCGCCCGGACATCTGGGTGAAGGGCGGGGACTACGCGAGCGGCGCGGGCGACGCCCCGGCCCTGCCCGAGGCGGAGATCCTGGGTCGCTGGGGCGGGCACACGGTGGTGGTGCCGTACCTGGACGGGCGTTCCACCACCGACATGATCGCCGCAGCCCGCGCCGGCGGGCAGCCGACCGGGGCGTGCTGCGCCGAGAGCGCGCACCTGGCCGCCTGGTCGGCGACGGCGACGGCGCCGGAGCCGCCCAGTTGGCCCGGCGGGACGTCGGCGACGACGGAGCGGGCCCGGTGACCGGCACCCCGCCCGTGACCGGGCGCAGCGTGCTGGTGACCGGCGGGTCGAGTGGCCTGGGCGCGGCGGTGGTCACCGCGGTGGCCCGCGCCGGCGGCCGGCCGCTGGTCATCGACCGGCAGCCGCCCGGCGACGGGGTGCCGTGGGTCGAGTGCGACCTGGCCGACACCCGGGCCGCCGAGGCGGCCACCCGGCAGCTCGCCGAGCGCTCCGGCGGCCTGGACGCGGTGGTCACCGCGGCCGGGATGGATGTGCCGGGCCGGCTGATCGACGTCCCGGCCGACACCTGGGAGCGGATCGTGACGGTGGACCTGCTCGCCACGGTGGCGGTGGTCCGGGCCGCGCTGCCCTTTCTGGAGAGTTCCCGGGGCAGCATCGTCACGGTCGCCTCGACGCTCGGTGTCAAGGCGGTCAGCGACGCCACCGCGTACTGCGCGGCGAAGTTCGGGGTGGTCGGCTTCACCCGCGCTCTCGCCGCCGAGCTGGCCGGGCAGGTCAATGTCACGCTGCTCATCCCCGGTGGCATGCGGACCGCGTTCTTCGACGAGCGGGACGAGCAGTACCGGCCGGGGCCGGACGCGAGCCTCAACGACCCGGCCGACAGCGCCGCCGCGGTGATGTTCGCGCTCGCCCAGCCGCCCGGCTGCGCGGTCCGCGAGATGGTGGTCTGCGCCGAGCAGGAGACGTCCTACCCGTGATCCTCGTGCTGCGCGCGCTGGGCGTCGGCGACCTGGCCACGGCCGTGCCGGCGCTGCGTGCGCTGCGGACGGCGTATCCGGACCGGCAGTTGGCGCTCGCCACGCCGGCCTGGCTGGCGCCGCTGGTCGAGCTGGTGGGCGGCGTCGACCAGTTGCTCGACACCCCCGGGCTGGGGGCGGCCGGCTGGCCCGCCCCGGCACCGCGGCTCGCGGTGAACCTGCACGGCAGAGGCCCGCAGTCGCACCGGATGCTCGCCGCCGCCGAGCCGGGACGGCTGCTCGCCTTCGCGAATCCGGCGGCCGGTTTCACCGATGGGCCGGCGTGGGACGAGACCGAACACGAGGTGGACCGCTGGTGCCGCCTGCTGGCCTGGTACGGGATTCCGGCCGACCGGGCCGACCTGGCGCTGCGCCGGCCGCCGGCGACCGGCCTGCCGGCCGGGGTCACCGTGCTGCACCCGGGTTCGAAGATCGCCGCGAAACGGTGGCCCGCCGACCGGTTCGCCGCGCTGGCCGACCGGCTGGCCGCCCGGGGGCACCGGGTGGTGCTGACCGGGTCGGCCGACGAGCGCCCGCTGGCGACCCGGGTGGCCGCCGTCGCCGGGTTGCCCGCCGAGGCCGTGCTGGCCGGGCGCACCGACCTCGGCGAGCTGGCCGGGGTGGTCGCGTACGCCCGGGTGGTGGTCAGCGGGGACACCGGGGTAGCGCACCTGGCGACCGGCTTCGGTACCCCGTCGGTGGTGCTCTTCGGGCCGGTGCCGCCGACCCGCTGGGGCCCGCCGCCGGAGCGTCCCCGGCATCGGGTGCTCTGGGCCGGGGACGGTGATTGGCCCAGCTGGGACGGGGTAGGTAGCCACCCGACATTGGCGGCGCTCGGGGTCGACGAGGTCTCCGCCGCGGTGGACGAGGTGGAACGGGTGGTGCGGGTCTCCGGTGCGGTTGCGGCGTAGTGATCCGGGCGGGCCGGGGTACCGGCGCCGCCGGCGTGGGAGTGGCTGGCTCTTCCTGGGTCCGGAGGGCGACCCGGTCCGCGACCCGGACGAGTTGACCCGGCTGCGCGGCCTGGTCATCCCGCCGGCCTGGCGGGACGTGTGGATCTCGCCGTATCCGAACGGGCACATCCAGGCCACCGGGATCGACGCGGCCGGCCGTAAGCAGTACCTGTACCACCCGGCCTGGCGGCAGAAGCGGGACGAGGCGAAGTTCGACCACGTGCTGGAGGTGGCCCGTCGCCTGCCGACGCTGCGCGAGCAGGTGGAGCAGGATCTCGACGGGCGTGGGCTGAACCGGGACCGGGTGCTCGCCACCGTCGCCCGGCTGCTGGACATGGGGATGTTCCGGGTCGGCAGCGACCAGTACGCCGCCGGCGACGACCCGACGTTCGGGGTGGCCACCCTGCGCCCCGAGCATGCCCGGTCCCGGGCTGGCTGTGTGGTCTTCGAGTTTCCGGCCAAGGGCGGGATCGAGCAGGTGCGCCGGATCGAGGACCCGGAGCTGTGCCGGGTGCTGCTCGACCTGCGCCGGCGTCGCCGGCAGGCGGACCGGCTCTTCGGCTACTGGGACGGCCACGACTGGCGCGACGTGCGGGCCGACGAGGTCAACGAGTACCTGCGCGATGCCAGTGGCGGGGAGATGACCGCCAAGGACTTCCGCACCTGGCACGCCACCGTGCTGGCCGCGATCGAACTGGCCACGGCGGGGCCGGCCCGGTCGGTGACCGCCCGTCGCCGGGCCGTGTCGGGGGTGATGCGGGAGGTGGCGGAGCTGCTCGGCAACACCGCGACCGTGGCCCGTACCTCCTACGTGGACCCGCGGGTGGTCGACCTCTACCACGACGGGGTGGTGGCCGAGGTGGACCCGGCGGCCCCCCGGGAGGAGGCCGAGCGGGTGGTGCTGGAGCTGCTCGAGGACGCCTGAGCGGTCCGGTCCGCTGCCCGCGGCCCGGCCGGCCGGCAGCCTCACTCCGCGGCCGGCCCGGCCCGCGGCCTCAGCCCGCGGCGCGGCTCGTCACCAGCGCCTCGATGCCGTCCAGCAACCGGTCGAGACCGAAGACGAACTCGTCGTCGGGGTCGTCGTCCCGTTCCAGCACGCCGGCGGCGATCACCGCGTGCAGCGCCGGGAATCGGCCCGGGTCGGCCACCCGGGCGACCAGTCGCGAGTACTCCGCCATGGTCTCGTCCATCCGCCGGCCCGACGCGGCGCTCGCCTCCTGCACCTGCGCCATGAGCAGCGCCTCGTTGCGTACGTAGCCGGTGAGCAGCAGCATCACCGACATCTTCTCGGCGCCGGTCAGCCCGGTGCCGTCGAGACAGCGCAGCCCGTCCTCCAGCCAGCCGAGTGTGTGCGGGGTGAGCGGTGGGCCGCTGATCGGGACCCGGACCACCCACGGATGCCGTTGCAGCGCCGCGCGTTCGGCCCAGGACCATCGGGCCAGCCCGGCCCGCCAGTCGGGCCCGGTGCCGCCCGGGCCGGGCGGCTCGCCGTACGCGGCGTCCACCATCAGGGTGAGCAGCTCCTCCTTGGCGCCGACGTACCGGTAGAGGGCCATGGTCCCGGCGCCCAGCTCCTTGGCGACCCGGCTCATCGAGACGGCACCGAGCCCTTCGGCGTCGGCCACGGCGACGGCGGCGGCCACGATCCCGGCCAGCGTCAGCCCCGGTCGCGGCCCCTTGGGCGCGCGCTCGCGCAGCCCCCAGGCGGCCTCGATGACCGGCGGCAGCGGCGGGTCGGTCTCGTCAATCGTCGGCTCCACGATTCCTCCTTGCCGACACATCCTAGTTCTGCGTATGGTCTACGCAATTAAGCGTACGCCATACGCAGAAGGAGTGCCCCTCATGACTTCGACCCCGCGCGCGGGACGCCGGGAGTGGATCGGGTTCAGCGTGCTGATGCTGCCCCTGCTCCTGGTCTCCATGGACGTCTCGGTGCTCTACTTCGCGGTCCCGTTCATCAGCGCCGAGCTGCGCCCGACCGGCACCGAGCAGCTCTGGATCTTCGACATCTACGGCTTCGTCCTCGCCGGGCTGCTGATCACCATGGGCTCGCTGGGCGACCGGATCGGGCGCCGCCGGCTGCTGCTCTGCGGCGCGCTGGCCTTCGGTGCGGCGTCGCTGCTCGCCGCGTACGCCGACAGCGCCGGCACGCTGATCGCCGCCCGCGCGCTGCTCGGCGTCGGTGGCGCCACCCTGATGCCGGCCACCCTCGCGCTGGTCCGCAACCTGTTCCACGACGAGAAGCAGCGCGGCACCGCCATCGCCATCTGGACCGCCACGCTCACCGGCGGCATCGCCCTCGGGCCCGTGCTCAGCGGAATCCTGCTCGAACACTTCTGGTGGGGCTCGATCTTCCTGATCAACCTGCCGGCGATGCTGATGCTGCTCCTGCTCGCCCCGGCGCTGGTGCCGGAGTTCCGGGATCCGGCCGCCGGCCGGTTCGACGTGCTCAGCTCGGTGCTCTCGCTCGGCGCGCTGCTGCCGATCATCTACGGCGTCAAGGAGTCCGCTCGCGCCGGCTGGGCGGCCGGCCCGGCGCTGGCCATCGTCGCCGGGCTGCTGGTCGGCGTGGTCTTCCTGCGCCGGCAGCGCCGGCTCACGCATCCGATGGTCGACCTCGCGCTGGTCCGCCGCCGGGCGGTCGGCGGGGCGCTCGCGGTCAACCTGGTCGCCATGTTCGCCATGGTCGGCTTCGCCATCTTCACCACCCAGCACCTGCAGTCGGTGCTCGGCTTCAGCCCGCTGCGCGCGGCACTGTGGAGCCTGCTGCCGTCCCTCGTGGTCGGTGGGGTCGCGCCGGTCGCCGCGGCGCTGGCCCGGCGGATCGACCGGGCGTACCTGATCGGGGCGGGCTTCGTCATCGCGGCCGGCGGCTTCGTGCTGCTGACCCGGGTGCCGGTCGACGACGGCCTGGTCACCCTGCTGCTCGGCGCCAGCGTCTACGCCGCGGGCCTGGTGATGGTGATGTCGCTGGTCACCGAGCTGGTGCTCGGCGCGGCGCCGCCGGAGCGGGCCGGGGTCGCCTCGGCGCTGACCGAGTCGGGCAGCGAGCTGGGCGGCGCGTTGGGCATGGCGGTGCTGGGCAGCGTCGGCAACGCCGTCTACCGGCGGGAGGTGGTCGACGGGCTGCCGGGTGGCCTGCCGGCCGACGCGGTGGGCGCGGCCAAGGAGACCCTGGGCGGGGCGCTCGCGGTCGCCGGGAACCTGCCCGCCGACGCGGCTGCCGTGGTGCGGCACGCGGCAACGGCCGCGTTCACCGACGGTCTGCACCTGGCCGCCGCCGTCGCCGGCGCGCTGATGCTGCTCGCCGCCGCCCTGACCGTGGCGACGCTACGGGGAGTAACCGTCCGCACCGAAGCCCCGACCCCCACCCCCGAACCGACCCCAGCCCCCACGCGCTGACCGCACGCCGCGGTCGATCATGCAGTTGTGGTGCCTCGCGAAAGGGGCGAAGGCGAAGACATCGCCCACCACAACTGCATGATCGACCGCGATGGGGCGGGGGTCAGTCGTTGAGGACGTGGGAGAGGCGGTCGCGGAACCGGCGCTCGGAGTCGCTGACCACGTCGCCGCCGAGGCCGAGGATGCCGCCGGTGGAGGCCGCGCCGACCACCTGCTCGGCGATCTCCACCAGCCAGTGCTTGTACGCACCCGCCTCGCCCTCGTCGACCCGGGCGGCCAGCAGCGCGGCGGCCTCGCCGGCCCGGCCGAGCACGTCGTCGATCATCGCCTTCGGGTCGGCGGGGGAGATGGCCGGCAGCTCCTCGCCCGCCTCCGGGTCGCCCACCCGGGTCACGATCTCGCCGGCCACCGCGGCGACCAGCGGGCTCGCCGACTCTCGGCCCGCGGCGATGGTCTCCAGGCCGGCCGCGTTCTCGGCCATGGTGCGCCGGGCGCCGTCGGACTCGGCCGCGCTCGCCGCGGTCAGCACCGACTGCGGTAGGCCGACCAGCAGCCCCCACTCCCCGTCGGAGAAACCGAACCCCGTGTACGCCGGCTGTTCGATCACGGCAACGCCCCTTCCAGCTGTCTGTTGCGGTACGTCCCTCGGCGCGCGCCGGCAGCGGCGCGGCGCCCGGCTCAGGCTAGTCCAGCGTCAGCAGGCCCTGTTCGGACACCACGCGCACGGACAGCGTCTTGTACCCCACCTCGTCGAAGAGAACCGTCATCCGGTCCTCCTCGTAGTTGAGCACCAGCCCGGCGCCCCACTCGGGGTGGCGCACCTGGCTGTGCACCGGGAACGGCCCGACCGCGCCGTTGCCGGCGGTGCTGGTGCCGGCGTGGCAGTTGTCGCAGTGCCCGCAGACCTCGGTCATCTGCTCGCCGAAGTACGCCAGCAGGGCCTGCATCCGGCAGCCCGTGGTCTCGGCGAAGGCGCGCATCATGTCGGTCCGGGACCGGGTCACGCTCTGCTGCCGCTCCGCCTCGGCGAGCGCCGCCGCCGCGGCGTCCACCGGAGCGGGGGAGTAGCGGGGGGCGCCGATGCGTCCCTTCGAGCGGGGCTCGGCGGCGCCGACGTGCTCCAGCAGCGACAGGTACTGGCCGAGCTTGCGCGGGCCGAGCCCGGTCAGCTCGCGCAGCTCCTTCTTGTTGCCCGGCTTTTTGCGCAGCAGCGCGGCCAGGTCGCGCAGCTCGCCCGCGTCGGGCAGTCCGCCGGTGAAGAACCGTTGCAGGCCCACGTCCTCGGCCTGCCAGAGCAGCAGCAGTCGGGCCGGATCGCCGTTGCGGCCGGCGCGGCCGATCTCCTGGAAGTAGCTGTCCGGCGAGTCGGGCAGCGCCATGTGGACCACCCAGGCGATGTTCGGCTTGTCGATGCCCATGCCGAACGCCGAGGTGGCCACCATGATCGGCACCTGGTCGGCGAGGAACGCCTCGTGCAGTTCGCCGCGCGCCCCGGCCGGCATCCCGCCGTGGTAGTACTGGGACGGGTAGCCGGCATCGGTGAGCTTCGCGCCCAGCTCCTCGGCGGCGCGCCGGGTGGGCACGTAGATGATGCCGGGTCGGGTGTCGTCGCGGAGCAGGGCGATGAGCCGCCGCCACCGGTAGTCCTCGGTGGGGCAGTAGGCGACCTCGAGGAAGAGGTTGGGCCGGTCCAGCCCGGAGACCACCACCTCGGGGTCGCGCAGCCGTAGCCGGGCGATGATGTCGTCGCGGACCGGCGGTGAGGCGGTGGCGGTCAGCGCCACCACCGGCGGCCGGCCGATCCCCTCGATCAGATGGCCGAGCGCCAGGTAGTCGGGGCGGAAGTCGTGCCCCCACGCCGAGATGCAGTGCGCCTCGTCGATCGCCACCAGGGCCGGCTTCAGCGATCGGACCTCGGCCATCCGGTCCGGGTTGCTGAGCTGCTCCGGGGTGATGAAGAGGAACTCGGCCCGGCCGGCCCGGATCTCCTCGATCGCCTCGGCCTGCTGGTTCGGGGTCTCGTCGGAGCTGATCCGCACCGCCCGCAGCTCCGGGCGCTGCCGCTCGTTGAGCGCCGCGATCTGGTCCTGCTGGAGGGCGAGCAGCGGCGAGATCACCACGGTCGGACCGGGGATCAGGCTGGCCGGGATCTGGTAGATCGCCGACTTGCCGGCGCCGGTGGGCAGCACCACCAGGGCGTCGCGGCGCTTCATGACCGCGCGCATGGCGGCCAACTGGTTGGGCCGCAGCGCGTTCCAGCCGAAGAGGCTTCGCGCCGCGCGGCGCAACGTCATCGAGTGCGTGGACAGCTTCATCGAGGGCCGGAGGTACCCGAGCTGATCAGCGCCGAAACACGTCCTTCCGCGTTGACAGCAGGGGTGCTCCACACCACTTTCACGGACAAGGAGGAGCTCCTCGCTCCCGCCCGGCACGCGACGACCGTGGCGGCCCTGCCCGATCCGCTCGGCGGGCGGGCTGCGATGGCCCGGCGAGACCGTCGCCGCTCCGCTCCAGCTTGATCTCGATCGTGGTGCCAGGCACGTGGGCCGCGAGTTCAGTAGCCGTAGCGGGCACGCAGATACACGCCGAGATCCTCATCCTCCTCGTTCGCGACCACGTCGGCGGTCACCGGGTTGCCCGCCCTTTGGAACACCAGGTAGGAATCCGCGTCGAAGCGCCATCCGAAGGTGCCCGGCACGGACGAGGCGGGGAACGGGAAGGCGGCGTCCGTCGGAGCCATGACGGCGGGCTGCGCCGGCGCGGCGCCGAATCCGCCCAGGATGCGGTCCAGACACTCCGGCGACGCGGTGAAGTGCAGGTAGAGCTCGCCCATCGGCCCGGTCATGTCCTCGACGTTGGCGTAGCGGAGACCGTCGACGTCGCACGGGAGGCTCAGCTGATAGTGCGGCAGGATGTCGTCCTCGAAGTCACCCCGCGTCACCCCGAAGATTCCGTCCGGGTGCCGGTAGGGCCGAGGCCCCCAGAAGTGGGCCGGGGGATAGAGCCACACCGCCAGCCCGACGGCCGCCACTGCGGCCGCACCCCACCGCCACAGTCGAGCCCGGTGCCACCAAGGAATCCCCGTCATGTCGAGCGACCCTATTCCCGAGGCGCAAACCTCGCGGCCTCACCAGAACTGTCGCCCGAACCTGTGTCAAACTCCGGCAATGCTCCGATCCGTAGAGATCAACACGGTCGTCGTCCTGCCGGAGTCGCCCTTCCACAACGTCCATTGGTGCGACTCACTGGAACTGAGTCTGGACTGCTTCATCTGCCAGCGCAGCGGCCGCACCACCGTCTTCGTCACGGGGGCGGAACGGGCCGTCTGCTCCGGCGACGACCAGACCGAAGAGCACTACACCGCCGGGCGAATCGCCGCGTTCGACCATACGCAGGAAGACCGCCGAACCAGCCTTCGAGCCGTGGTCGATTACTGGTGGGCGCCCTTCCACGATGCGAAGCGGGATGAGCCTGCCACCGCTCTCACCCGGAGACCGTGGGTCCGGCACCACCTCGGCTATTACTGCCCGGAGCAGAACAAGTCGGGCCAGCTCGACCTCCAGACGAACGTGATTCGACCGGTCTCGAGTTCCTGTGAACACTGCTCCGCGCCCCTCATCCAGAGCCAGGAGGCGCCGCACATTCGGCTGTTGACCTAGCTCCCCAGAATCAGGCGGGCTGGTGATCTAGCGGTGGCAACCAACGCCGTGGAGGGTGGGAACTGTGGGCGCCGATGCCGAGATCTTCCTGTTCGACTACGAGCGCTACCGCGACAAGGTGGTGCCGGCGCTGACCGAGCTGCTGCGTACCGGCACGGTTGTGCCGTGGCTCGGCGACGTGTTCGAGTCCGCGACACCGATCGGTGAGTACGGCTACGACGTGACCTGGCCGCGGTTGGCCGCGCAGCTGCATGAGCGGCCCGTGGATCTCGCCCGACACCGCACCTGGCTGGGTTCCGACCTGCGCTACGTCGGCGAGCAACGGCCCCAGCGCTCCCTCGGGCACCAACTCAGCTGCCCGCCTGCCGGGTGCCCGGAGGGCGAGTGGTGTCGGTTACATCTGGACGGCGAGCCGCATGCCGTCGAGGAGTTGAACGCACTCCACGAGGCGCTCGTGGCGCTGCACTGCCTCGGGCCCGCGCAGTTCCTCGGCCGCTCCGTCACTCCGGACTTCTACCTGCCGGTGCTCGACAGTCAGGGGGTTGCGGCCGAAGACCCGCTGCGGAGCCTGCTCACCGCGCTGGCAACCCGCGGTGCGGCGCTGGGTTACCAGTTCGGTGTGACGGAGGGCACCCACGGATGGCTGGACCTCCCCGAGACCGCCGAGCTGGCCGTACGCCTCGACCGTCTGGACCTGCCCCGCTACGAGCCGACTCTCGCCGCGATGAGCGACCATGCGAAGCGCGGTGGGTTCACGGCCGGCGAATGGCGCGAGACGAGCCTGTCATTCGTACGCACCATGGCGACGATCGCCGCCGGCGAGGGTCGCGCGGTGCTGTGGGGCAACGACGTGTCACCCCGTACCTGGCGCGAGACCCTCGGCGCGGTCACGTCACCGTAGGCCGAGCCGCCTGGCGATTCCACGCTGGCGATCACGTCCAGGCGTCAGTCCCGTGTGGTCGTGCAGGGTGCCGCCGTCGCGGTGCCGGGTCACCGGAAGCGGGGCAGGATCTCCCGCTGGTAGAGGTCGAACAGGCCCTGGTGGTTGGGCCCGGTGTTGGCCACGTAGATCTCGTCGAAGCCGGCCTTGGCGTACTGGTCGATCATCTCCAGGTGGGCGTCGACGCTGTTGCCGCAGACGAAGGTCTCCTTCATCATCTCGGGCTTGACCAGCTGCGCCGCCTGCTCGAAGTGGCGCGGTGAGGGGAGCACCTGGGACAGCTCACCGGGCACCCCCGAGTTCGGCCACCGCTCGTACGCGATCCGCATCCCCTCCTCCTCGCTGTCGGCGTACGCCGCCTTGAAGCCGGCCTGGCACGGCTTGTCGCCGCCCCCGCCGTCGCGGAAGCGCTGGACCAGCTCGGCGTCCGGGATGGTGCTGACGTAGCCGTCGCCGAGTCGGGCGGCGAAGTCGACGGCCTTCGGGCCGAAGCCGGAGACGTAGATCGGCGGCGGGGTGTCCGGCAGGGTGTAGATCCGGGCCTGCTCGACCGTGTAGTGCTTGCCGTGGTGGTTGACGAAGCCGCCGGCCCACAGCTCACGCAGCACGCCGATCGCCTCCTCCAGCATTTCCAGCCGGACGTCGGTCTGCGGCCAGGCGTCGCCGAAGATGTGCTCGTTGAGCGCCTCGCCGGTGCCGACGCCGAGGACGAACCGACCGGAGTGCAGCACCGCGCTGGTGGCCGCCGCCTGGGCGATGACCGCCGGGTGGATCCGGACGGTCGGGCAGGTGACCGCGGTCGTCACCGGGAGCCGGCAGACCTGGCTGAGCGCGCCGATCATCGACCAGACGAACGGGCTCTGCCCCTGGGCGTCGACCCAGGGGTGGTAGTGGTCGGAGATCCACAGTGCCTGAAAGCCGGCCCGTTCGGCGCCGCGGGCCTGCTCCAGCAGCTCGGCCGGCCCGTACTCCTCACTGGACAGGAAGTAACCGATCTTCATCGTGCCCCCCCTCGCACCGTCTACCCGGTCAACGAGGAAGGCGGTACCCCGGCTCAGCGCCGCCGGAACATCGCGCGGATCGCGGCCAGCAGCAACAGGCCGCCCACCACCAGCCCGAGCAGGCGTACGCCGGGGATGTCGGCCGGGCTGGTCGCGTCGGCCAGCAGCGTCGGTTCCATCCCCGCACTTTGCCCACCGGAGGCCCCGGCCGGCAACTGTAAGGTTTATTGACTATTCGAACCCGCAGTGTGACCATGGCAGCACCGCCCGCCCGGGCGGACCGCCAGGCGCGGAAGAGTGGGGGTACGGGGCCGCATGAGCGAGCGCATGCAGCGGACGGTCGGGCGGGGCGCAGGAGCGCCCGCGAACGCCGACCGGCGGGAGGCGTCAGCATGAGCCTTCCGGCGGGCAACCTGGCCGCGCTCGCGGCCGCCGTCCTGCAACCCGGATTCGTCGGCGTCACGCCACCGCCCTGGGTCTGCCGGTGGCTCGGCGAAGGGCTCGGGTCGGTGGTGCTCTTCGCCCGCAACGTGGTCGACCCGGAGCAGGTCGCCGCGCTCACCGCGGCGCTGCGCGCGGAGCGCCCCGACGTCATCGTCGCGATCGACGAGGAGGCCGGCGACGTCACCCGGATCGAATCCGGCCGGGGCAGCTCACGGCCGGGCAACTTCGCCCTCGGCGCGGTGGACGACCCGGAGCTGACTGAAGCGGTCGCCCGGGATCTCGGCGCCGACCTGGCCGGCCTCGGCATCACCCTGAACTACGCCCCGGACGCCGACGTGAACTCCAACCCGGCCAACCCGGTGATCGGGGTCCGCTCCTTCGGCGCGGACCCGGAGCTGGTCGCCCGGCACACGGCCGCCTGGGTGCGCGGGCTGCAGACCGGCGGGGTGGCGGCCTGCGCCAAGCACTTCCCCGGCCACGGCGACACCCGGGTGGACTCACACCATGACCTGCCGCTGATCACCGGCGGCCGGGACCGACTGGACGGCACGGAGCTGGCCCCGTTCCGGGCCGCGGTGGGGGCCGGGGTGCAGGCGGTGATGACCGGCCATCTGCTGGTCCCGGCGCTGGATCCGGAGCTGCCGGCCACGTTGAGTTCGCGCATCCTCGGCGGGCTGCTCCGCGACGAACTCGGCTTCTGCGGCGTGGTGGTCACCGACGCGGTGGAGATGCGGGCGGTCGCCGACCGGTACGGCTTCGCCGGCGCCACGGTCCGGGCCCTCGCGGCCGGTGCGGACGCGATCTGCATCGGTGGCGAGCGGGCCGACGAGGCCGCCGCTCAGGAGCTGCGGGACGCCATCGTCGCCGCGGTGATCGCCGGCGAACTGCCGGAGGAGCGGCTCGCCGAGGCGGCCAAGCGGGTCGGGCAGCTCGCCGCCTGGAGCGTCGCCGCCCGCGCCGAGCTGCCCGGTCGGGCCGGCCACCGGGCCGACGGCTCGCACGTGGGACTGGTCGCCGCCCGCCGCGCCCTGCGGATCACCGCGACGCCGGCCGCCGCCCGGCGGATCCCGCTGACCACCCCGGCCTACGTGGTGGAGTTCGAGCCGCCGCGCAACATCGCGATCGGGGCCGAGACGCCGTGGGGGATCGGCGCGCCGCTCACCGAGCTGCTCCCCGACACCGTCACCCACCGCTACGCCGAAGCGGACGTGCCGGCCGACCCGATCGTCGGGGCGGGCGCGCGGCCGGTGGTGCTGGTGGTCCGCGACCTGCACCGGCACGACTGGATGCGCGACGCGGTCGGCCGGGCGCTGGCCGCCCGACCGGACGCGGTGGTGGTCGAGCTGGGCGTGCCCGAGCTGGTGACCGGCGCGGTGCACGTGGCGACCCACGGGGCCACCCGGGCCAGCGCGCGAGCGACCGCCGAGCTGCTCGTCGGCGCCGGCTGAGGCGGCCGTCCCGGCCGCCGGCAACGTGCTCAGCGGTCAGGGTTGGACGGCCACCATGGTCGCGTACTCGGGGTGCCGGTCGATGAAGGCGGCCATGAACCGGCACACCGGGACGACCTTGCCGCCGCGCTCACGCACCTGATCGAGGGTCTGGCGGACCAGCGCCGCCCCGACGCCCATGTTCTGGAACCGGGGATCCACCTCGGTGTGGGTGAAGACCAGCAGCTCGCCCCGCGGCTCGTACGCGGTGAACCCGGCCAGCGCGTCGTCGACCAGGATCTCGAACCGGTGCTTGGCGGGGTTGTCCTCGACCAGGGTGCTCACCCGGCCATTGTCCCCGCCCCGCCGGCCAGCCGGTCCAGTTCGCCGAGCAACCGGTCGACCTCGTCGGCCGTGTTGTAGTGGTAGATGCTGGCCCGCACCGCGCCGCCGCTGTCCCGCAGCCCCATCGCGGTGAAGTACTCGTAGGCGTAGTAGTCGCCGGCCGAGAGGCAGACGCCGACGGCGCCGAGCGCCGCCTGGGTCTGCGCCGGGGACATCCCGGCGAGCCGGAACGAGACGGTGGGCCAGCGCCGGGCCGGCGAGCCGTAGACGGTGACCGCGGGCCGCGCGGCGAGCCCGGCGAGGAGCCGGTCCAGCAGCGCCTCCTCGTAGGCCTGCGCGGCGGTCAGCCCGGCCCGGACCCGGGCCCGCCGGTCTCCGGTCGCCGCCGGATCCAGCCCGGCCAGGTGGTCCACCGCGGCGGCCACCCCGGCGAGCAGCGGAAAGCTCGGCGTGCCGTACTCGAAGCGCTCCGGCACCGCGTCGGAGGAGGGGATCAGCTTCGCCGGGCGCAGCGCCGCCCAGAAGGCCGGGTCGGCCACCATCGCGGCCAGGTGCGGCCCGGACCACTTGTAGGCGCTGGTGACCAGCACGTCCGCGCCGAGCGTCGCGAGGTCGGTCGGCGCGTGCGGCACCGCGTGCACGCCGTCCGCGACGACCAGCGCGCCGACCGCGTGCGCGGTCTTGGCGATCGCCGGCACGTCCGGGACGGTGCCGATGGCGTTGCAGCCGGCGGTCACCGCGACCAGCCGGGTCCGCTCGGTGACCAGGTCGGCGTACTGGTCGGCGGGCAGCTCGCCGGTGGCCCGGTCGAACTCCGCCCACCGCACGGTCGCCCCGGCGGCCTCGGCGGCCTGCACCCAGGGCCGTACGTTCGCGTCGTGGTCGAGCCGGGAGAGGACCACCTCGTCGCCGGGGCGCCAGCCCGCGCCGAGGGTGCGGGCCAGGGTGTAGAGCAGCGCGGTCGCGCTCGGCCCGAGTACCACCCCGGCCGGGTCGCCGCCGACCAGGTCGGCCACCGCCGACCGCGCCCCGGCCACCAGCTCCAGCGATCGCTGGCCGGGGCGGAAGGCGGTGCTGCGGTTGCCGGTCGCGGCGCGCATCGCCGCGCTGACGGCGTCGATCACCGAGCCGGCGGTCTGGGTGCCACCGGCACCGTCGAGGTGGACGAAGCCCTCGGCCAGGGCGGGGTAACCGGCCCGGACCCGGGTGATGTCGAACGGCATGTCGCCGACCCTATCCGCCGTCGCCGCCCGGCCCGTTCGCGGGCGTCTCGTACCCTTGGCCGGGTGACGAATCGACTCGGCAACTCCCCGCTGACCCCCACCCGCCGCGCCGCCGGCCTGTTGGCCGGCCTGGCGCTCGGCGTCGCCGTGCTGGCCGGCTGCAGCTCAGAGGGCGCCTCCACCGACTGCAGTCTCGCCGGCTCCTGCACGGTCACCTTCCAGCGTGGCGTCGAGGCGAGCGCCAACATCCTCGGCGTCGAGGCCAAGCTGGTCGGCGCGCAGGACGACCAGGTGACCGTCGAGGTCGCCGGCGAGCAGGTCACCCTGATCACGGGCCAGCAGGCCGCCGAGGTCGCGGGCCTGGCGGTCACCCTGGACAGCGTCAGCGACCAGGAGGTCAAGATCCGCGTTTCGCAGAATTCCGGCAGCTGACAGCGCCGCGGGCGGCGGTGGCCGACGTTTGGGAATCTTCGCAATCGGAGATTGAGGGCGGCATGTCTCTCACCCGGAACGCCGAAGCCACCGCCTCCCGTACGGCGAACAGCAGGTGGCTGGAACTCCTCGCCCGGGCCGGATTCATCGGCTACGGCATCGTGCACCTTCTGTTCGCCTGGCTGGCACTGCAGATCGCGTTCGGAAAGTCCGCCGCCGACGGCGACCAGTCCGGCGCCCTGCGTACGCTCGCCGAGCAGCCGCTGGGCAAGTTCCTGGTCATCGCGACCGCCGTCGGCCTGCTCGCGATGGCGATCTGGCAGGCCCTGGAGGCCGCGGTCGGGCACCGTGCGGAGCGCGGCAAGGAGCGCGTGTGGGAGCGGCTCGCCTCGGCCGGCCGCACCCTGGTCTACCTCTACTTCGCCTGGACGGCCTACAAGGTCTTCTCGGACGCCGGTTCGAACTCCGCGGACAAGCAGGAGGCGCTCACCGGGCAGGCGATGCACTCCTCCGGCGGTCGCTGGCTGGTCGGGCTCGCCGGGCTGGTGCTCGCCGGGATCGGGGTCGGTCTGGTGATCTACGGCCTGGTCAAGCGCTTCGAGAAGCACCTGAAGACCGGCGAGATGAGCCCGCGGACCCGTAAGACCGCGCGCCGGCTGGGCATCGCCGGCTACGTGGCCAAGGGCATCGCGTACGCCATCGCCGGGGTGCTGGTCGTCGTGGCCGCGGTGACCTACGACCCGGAGAAGGCCCGCGGCCTGGACGCTGCGCTGCGCACGCTGCGCGAGCAGTCCTACGGCAGTCTGCTGCTGACCCTGGTCGCCCTCGGCATCGCCGCGTTCGGCGTCTTCTGCTTCCTCCAGTCCCGCTACCGCAAGGTCTGAACTGGTCGATACCGGTGACGCCGGGCACGATAGGGGTTTTGCCCGAGGCCCCCTCGCGCCCGGCCCGGAGGGAGAGAGTCTGTGCAGAGTTACCTCGGGACGATCGTCGTCGCGCTCGCCGCGGCGGCGATCGCCCTTCTCGTGGTGGCGGTGGTACACCGGATGATCCGGCGCTTCGGCCGCCGGTCCCGGCTGATGACCGAGCTGACCGACCACGCCCACCGCCCGTTCCAGGCGGCCGCCACCGTGCTGGCGGTCCAGTTCGCCGTCCGGTTCAGCACCGGTTACGCGGTCGGCACCTCGTGGCGGCGGACGCTGCTGCACCTGCTGGTGCTCGCCGTCATCGCCAGCGCCGCCTGGCTGGTCGCCGCGCTGCTGGTGGTGGTCGAGGACACCGCGTTGGCCCGCTTCCGGGTCGACGTGCCCGACAACCGGCACGCCCGCCGGGTGCGTACCCAGGTGGTGATGCTGCGCCGGCTGACCATCGCGGTGATCGTGATCCTGGCGGTCGGCGTGATGCTGATGACCTTCCCCAGCGTGCGAGGCATCGGCGCCGGCGTGCTGACCAGCGCCGGTGTGGTCGGTGTGGTCGCCGCGCTGGCCGCGCAGAGCCTGCTCGGCAACGTCTTCGCCGGGCTCCAGCTGGCCTTCAGCGACGCGGTACGGCTCGACGACGTGGTAGTCGTCGAGGGGGAGTGGGGACGGATCGAGGAGCTGACCCTCAGCTACGTGGTGGTGCAGATCTGGGACGACCGCCGGCTGATCCTGCCCACCTCGTACTTCACCAGCAAGCCGTTCCAGAACTGGACCCGGACCGAGGCGGCGGTGCTCGGCACCGCCGAGTTCGACGTCGACTGGGCGATCCCGGTGCAGGCGATGCGCGAGGAGCTGCGCCGCCTGGTCGAGAGCACCGAGCTCTGGGACGGCCGGGTCTGCGTCCTGCAGGTGACCGACGCGACCGGTGGCACGATCCGGGTCCGGGCGCTGGTGAGCGCCGCCGACGCCGGCAGCCTCTGGGACCTGCGCTGCCTGGTCCGCGAGCACCTGGTCGCCTGGGTGCGCGACCAGCGTCCGATGGCGATGCCCCGGATCCGCACCGAGGTCGGCGACGCCGGCAGCCAGCTGCCGTGGCAGTGGGTGCAGCCGCGCCGCCCGGCTCGGCGGCTGGCCGACGGTGACGTGCCCGACGACGCCCGGCTCTTCGGCGGCAGCGACGACGGGGACGCCCGCAGCGAGGCCTTCGTCGGCCCGGACGAGCCCGCCGAGTCCCGCCGCTGACCCGACCGTCTCCGACGCCCCCGGCCCGACGGCCGGGGGCGTCCACGTTTCCTGCCGACGGGTGACGGCGTTTTCCGTGACGGGGGGACTGAGCCGCCCCGCGGGGAGTCGCCCGATCCGGGAGGTTTGACCGCGCGGTGACGGGGGACGTGCTGCCGGACGTCTAGCTCCGAATCCGGCGGTCCACGCACAGGATTGGCGAGCGGCGACTCCGGGCATACAGCGCGGTGACGACGAAAGGAGGACAGCATGGCTGACGTGGCGAACGCCCGCACATCCCGCAACGGGAGCGAGCCCTCCACCGCCGAGCTGGTGCAGCGGGCGACCGAGCAGGTCTCCCGGCTGGTGCGGGACGAGCTGGCGCTGGCCAAGGCGGAGTTGACCCAGAAGGGCAAGCACGCCGGCATCGGCCTCGGCCTCCTTGGCAGCGGCGGTGCCCTGGCGTTCTACGGCCTGGGCGCGCTCTGCATCACCGTGGGGCTGCTGCTGGATCTGGTGCTGCCGGGCTGGGCCGCCGCGCTGATCGTCGCGGCCGGCCTCTTCCTCGTCGCCGGCATCATGGCCCTGGTCGGTGCGCTGCAGGTCCGCCGGGCGGTCCCGCCGGTACCGGCGGCGACGGTCCGCAGCCTGCGGGCAGACGTGGACACGGTCGCCGCCGCGGTGAAGGACAGGGGACGGTCATGACAGGCAACGGGCGGGGCGACACCGAGGCACTCCGCGAGGAGATCCGGCGGACCCGGGTGGAGCTGGGCGAGACGATGGAGGCGCTGGCCGCGAAGGCCGACGTCAAGGCCCGGCTGCGGGAGTCCGCCGACCACGCGAAGCAGCGAATGCGGGAACAGGCCGCGGGGACCGTGGCCCGGGTACGCGGGCAGGCGGCGCAGAAGGCCCAGGCGGCCCGCACCCAGGCGCACGAGAAGGCCCAGGTGGCCCGCGCCCAGGCGCACGAGAAGGGTGGCAGCCTCCGGGACAGCCCGGTGCCGTGGGCCGCGGTCGCGGCCGGCGCGGTGGCCACCATGATCGTGCTGTTGATCATCCAAGGGAGGCGCAGGTGAGCAAGGCCATCGGCAGGGCCGCGTACCGGCCGGTCGGCGTGCTGCTGGGCATCGCGGCCGGCACGGTAGCCGGCGCGATCTTCCGCCAGGTCTGGAAGATGACCGCGGGCGACGGCGACGCGCCCAGCGCCACCGACGAGGACCGCCGTTGGGGCGAGATCCTCGCCGCCGCGGCGTTGCAGGGCGCCATCTTCGCGGTCGTCCGGGCGGCGGTGGACCGGGGCGGCGCGGTGGGCGTCCGCCGGCTCACCGGGCGCTGGCCGGACTGACCGGACATCGAGTGGGGCCCCCTCTCCGGGCAGCCGGGGAGGGGGCCTTTCGCGTGCCGTGCAGCGCCACCCAGCGGGTCTCAGACATCCGTCAGGTCACATGTCGGAGAAATTCGTCGGTTAGGTCGTGCAGAGTTTTTGCGTACGTGATTTGCTGTCTCGGCTGTTGCGAGATGGCGTGGGTTGAGAGAAGTCTCCTTCGTGGGGGCCGCCTCAGGCGCCGCTGCTCGAAAACGGCCAATCGGCCGCACGGCGTGCAAGGCCGCCAGTTTTAGAAGGAGATACACATGGCGCAGGGAACCGTGAAGTGGTTCAACGCTGACAAGGGCTTCGGCTTCATCACCGTCGACGGCGGGGGTGCTGACGTGTTCGTCCACTTCTCGGCCATCCAGACCAGCGGCTACCGCACGCTGGAGGAGAACCAGCGGGTGGAGTTCGAGATCGCTCAGGGTCAGAAGGGCCCGCAGGCTGAGCAGGTCCGCCCCATCTGAGCACTATCGGCCGGCCCCCGCCGGCCAACGGGCCGATCCACATTCGGATCGACAGTGGAACCCCGCATCCCGCCCCCGGGATGCGGGGTTTTCCCGTTGACCCACACCGTTTCCCCGGCGCCAGGCCGGTGGCGGTCAGGACCGGCGCCGGGCCCGCAGGCCGAGCCAGAGCACCACCAACCCGGCCAGCGCCACCACCGGCCCGATCACCACCCAGATCCGCTCGCCGGTCATCACGCTGCCGCTGACGAAGCCGAGACCCTGGACCGTCCAGACTGCACCGATCACCACCGCCAGCACGCCGAGCGTGAGCGGGAACCAACCCCTCATCGCGTCCCCCTCTCCCCGCACCCCGGGCCTCCAGCATCCCCGGCCGGCGCGCCCGCGGCGAGCACCCGCGGTGGGCGGGTCACCACCGGTCGTGCACCCGGGGACGGATCAGCTCGTCGTAGACCTCGCGGACGCCGGTCAGCTGCTCCTCGGTGAGCGGCGGCAACTCGGCCGCGGCCACGTTGCGCCGGGCCTGCCCGGCGTCGCGGGCGCCCGGGATGACCACCGTGACCCCGGGCTGGTCCAGCACCCACCGCAGCGCGAACTGCGCCATGGTGCGGTCCGCGCCGACCAGCGGCGTCAGCCGCCGCACCGCGGCCAGCCCCAGGTCGAAGTCGACCCCGGAGAACGTCTCGCCCACGTCGAACGCCGCGCCGTGCCGGTTGTAGCTGCGGTGGTCGTCCGCCGGGAAAGTGGTGTGCTCGTCGTACCGGCCGGAGAGCAGGCCGCTGGCCAGCGGCACCCGGGCGATGATGCCGACGCCGGCCGCGGCGGCCGCCGGCAGCACCTGCTCCAGCGGCTTGTGCCGCAGCGCGTTGAGGATGATCTGGACGCTCGCCACCCCGGGCCGGGCGATCGCGGTGAGCGCCTGGTCGCAGGTCTCGACGCTCACTCCGTAGCCGGCGATCGCCTTCTCGGCCACGAGCGTGTCCAGGGCGTCGAAGACCACGTCGTCGGCGAACACGGCGGTGGGTGGGCAGTGCAGCTGGACCAGGTCCAGGGTGTCCACCCCGAGGTTGCGCCGGGACCGGTCGGTCCACTCCCGGAAGTGCGCCAGGGTGTACGCCTCCGGCCGCTGCTCGACCCGGCGGCCCATCTTGGTGGCCACGGTGAGCGCGGCGTCCGGCCGGGTGCGCAGGAAGCGACCGATGAGCCGTTCGCTGCGACCGTCGCCGTAGACGTCGGCGGTGTCCAGGAAGGTGACCCCGGCGTCGACGGCGGAGGCGAGGATCGCCATCGCGTCGTCCTCACTCACCGTGCCCCAGTCGGCGCCGAGCTGCCAGGCGCCGAGGCCGACGACGCCGACGGTCCGGCCGAGCCGGTCGAAGGTGCGCTGCTCCATGCACTGAGCCTAGTGATCGCCTTGCCCGGCCGACCACCGGGCCGTACGGTTAACAAGACGGACGTACGGTTTGGGAGGCGGCCATGTGGGATCCAGCGACGTACCTGCGCTACGGCGACGAGCGGTCCCGGCCGTTCCATGACCTCCTCGCCCGGATCCCGGCCGACCGGCCGCGGACGGTGGTCGACCTCGGCTGCGGTCCCGGCCAGCTCACCGCGACCCTGGCGACCCGCTGGCCGGGCAGCCGGGTGCTCGGGCTGGACTCCTCACCCGAGATGATCGAGAAGGCCCGCGAGCTGGGCGCACCGGTCGAGTTCGCCGTCGGGGACGTGCGTGACTGGCGGTCCGGGCCCGACACCGACGTGGTGATGAGCAACGCGGTCCTCCAGTGGATCCCCGGTCACCAGGAGCTGCTGGGCCGCTGGGCGCGGGAGTTGCCCGCCGGGGCCTGGCTGGCGGCGCAGGTGCCGGGCAACTTCGACGCGCCCTCGCACCGGGCGCTGCGCGAGGTCGCCGGTCGGCCGGCCTGGCGGGCCGAGCTGCTTCCGCTGCTGCGTGCGGCCCCGGTCGACGACCCGGCCGACTACGCCGCGCTGCTGACCGGTGCCGGCTGCGCGGTGGACGCCTGGGAGACTACCTACGTGCACCTGCTCCCCGCCGGCGCCGACGCCGCGCACCCCGTGCTCGCCTGGATGGAGGGCACCGCGCTGCGCCCCGTCCGCGCCGCGCTGGACGCCGCGCGGTGGGCCGACTTCCGGGCCGAGCTCGAGGTACGCCTCGCCGAGGCGTACCCGACGCGCCAGGGCCAGGTGTACTTCCCGTTCCGCCGAGTCTTCGTCGTCGCCCGCACCGGCGCCCGTGCCGAGGAGAACCTGTGACCGATCTGTCCACCTTCATCGCCGGACTGCCCAAGGTGGAGCTGCACGTGCACCACGTGGGCTCCGCCTCACCCCGGATCGTCGCCGAACTGGCCGCCCGCCACGAGGGGCGCAGCCCGGTGCCGGCGGATCCGGCGGCGCTGGCCGACTACTTCGCGTTCCGCGACTTCGCCCACTTCATCGAGGTCTACCTCAGCGTCGTCGATCTGATCCGCGATCAGGAGGACGTCTGGATCCTCACCCACGAGGTGGCTCGTGAACTGGCCCGCCAGCAGGTCCGCTATGCAGAGCTGACCATCACCCCGTACTCGCACGTGCACCGGGGCATCCCCGCGCCGGCGTTCTGCGAGGCGATCGAGGACGCCCGCAAGCGGGCCGAGGCCGACTTCGGCATCGAGCTGCGGTGGTGCTTCGACATCCCGGGCGAGGCGGGGCTGCCGGCGGCCGAGGAGACCCTGCGCATCGCGCTGGAGGAGCGCCCGGACGGGCTGATCAGCTTCGGCCTGGGCGGGCCGGAGATCGGGGTGCCCCGGCCGCAGTTCAAGCCGTACTTCGACCAGGCCCGGGCGGCCGGGCTGCGGTCGGTGCCGCACGCCGGCGAGACCACCGGCCCGCAGACTGTCTGGGACGCGCTGCGCGAGCTCGGCGCGGAGCGGATCGGGCACGGCATCTCCGCCGCCGACGACCCGGAGCTGCTGACCTACCTCGCCGAGCGGCGCATCGCCCTGGAGGTCTGCCCCACCTCCAACGTACGCACCCGGGCCGTGACCGGCCTCGACGCGCACCCGCTGCCCCGGCTGGTCGACGCCGGGGTGCTGGTCACCATCAACTCCGACGACCCGCCGATGTTCGGCACCACCCTCAACGACGAGTACGCGGTGGCGGCCCAGCTGCTGCGGGTCGGACCGGAGGGGATCGCCGCGCTGGCCCGCGACGCCGTCACGGCCTCGTTCCTGGACCCGGCCGGCAAGCAGCGGATCACCGCCGAGATCGACGCGTACCTGGCCACGGCCGGGCGCTGACCGCTCGCCGGCGGCGACCCGCGGCCAGCGGGTCGGTGAGTCGGGCGCAGCGGGTGGCGGCGCAGGGGCGGAACGGCGACGAGGAGGGCGCGCGGCGGGAGCTGGTGTGGGGGGACCTGTCTCCCGCCGCGCGCGCGGCTCCACCGACCGGTGGGTGCGCGAGGCGCTGGCCGGTGGAACTGATGGGTTCGTACCGGAATCCTGTCAGCCGGCGGCCCGGTCCGCGCCGTCGTTAACCCGGATCTAAGGAAGACTTGCGCCAGCCCACAACCCGGGCCGCAGCCGGTGCCGGACCGCGGGCCGTGGCCGGTGCCGGATCAGGGCTGGTCGGGCCGCTGCCGGGGCCAGCGGCGACCGGCGGACTTCTGCTCGCGGGCCTCCCGCGCCATCCGGCCGACCAGCCCGAACCGGTTGACCTGCCGGGGGGTCGCCTCCGGATCGGCGAGCAGCATCACCACGCTGGCCCCGCCCAGCCGGGCCCGGTCGATGCTCACCGAGCCGTTGGCCTGCAACGAGACCCGCTTGGCGATGTCCAGGCCGAGGCCGGTGGAGCCCTGGTCGCTGGCGCCCCGGCGCAGCGCCCGATCCGGATTGGCGATGCCGGGGCCGGCGTCGTCGACGCGGATCGCCACGTAGCCGTCCCGCCGGGAGACCGCCACCTCGAACGCGGTGCCCTGCGGGGTGTAGCGGAAGACGTTGCCGATCACCGCGTCCAGCGCGGCGGCCAGCTCGGCCCGCGGCACCGGCGCCGGGGTGCGCAGCTGCGCCCCGATCACCCGGTGCGGCCGGTTCTGGTCGCCGGCGAGGGCCGCCCAGAACACCATCCGGTCCCGGACCACCTCGCTGACGTCGCACATCGCCGGCCCGGTCTCGTGGGCGACCGCCTTGCGAGTGGTCTTGATCAGTACGTCGATCTCGCCCTCGAGCGTCACGATGGCCTGCCGGATCCGCCGGATCCCGCGCCGGCGGTCCAACTCGGCCTCGCTGAACGTGCCCACGCTGGTGTCGTCGGACTCCAGCGCCTCGGCGTCCAGCCGCAGCACCGTCAGCGGGGTACGCAGTCGATGCGACAGGTCGGCGACCAGCTCACGCTCGTCGGTGTGGGCCGCGACCAACCGCTCGGCCATCCGGTTGAACGCCAGCCCGGCCTCGGCCAGCTCGCGCGGGCCGTTCGGCTCGACGCGGGCCCCCAGGTCACCGTCACCGACCGCGAGCGCGGCCTCGACCAGCCCTCGGGTGGCGTCCACCGTGCGGGTGGCGACCCGGTCCACCACCACGACGGCCGCGCCCACCAGGACGGCGGCGACCCCGAGGAGCAGCAGCCAGCGACCCTCGCCGCCCAGCGCGTCGTCGGGCACGAACACCTCGACCACCGCGACCCGGTCACCGAGCACCACCGGGTCGAGCCGGACGAGACCGCCGGCCACCTCCACCACCACCGAGCGCCGCTGCGCGCGAGCCTCGTCGAGCTGCGCCGGGTCGGCCCGGCCGGCGGAGGCGTCCACGTCGAGACCGTGCACCACCGGACGGGTGGCCTGGTCGCCGCCGGTGGCCGCCACCGCGCGCTCGATCACCGCCGCGTCGGTGCTGACCGCCAGCGCCCCGGTGACCAGGGCGCTGCGCCGGGCGGCGTCGGCGATGGCCTCCTCCCGGGCCCGGTCGCCGAGACCGAAGCCGAGCGGAACGAGGAAGGCGAGCGCCGCGAGGGCGCACATGCCGGCCGTGACGAGGGCCAGCGTCGTCCTCAGTCCGGCGCCACCAGGCGAAAGCCGACCCCCCGCACGGTGCGCAGGTAGCGCGGCTTCGCCGCGGACTCGCCCATTTTGCGGCGCAGCCAGTAAAGGTGAACGTCGATGGTCTGATCCTCGCCGACCGATGGCTGCCGCCATACCTCCTCCAAGAGCTCCCGGCGGGACACTACCCGCCCGGGACGTGCGGCGAGATACGCCAGCAGGTCGAATTCCTTGCGGGTCAGCGCCAGCGGCTCACCGTCGAGCTGGGCGCTGCGCTCACCGACGTCGACCCGGAGACCGCCGACGACGTGCACGGCGGGCTGGACGATTCGGCTGGCCCGGCCGGCCCGGCGCAGCACGGTGGTGATCCGAGCGTCCAGGTGGGCGCCGGTGAACGGCTTGACCATGTAGTCGTCGGCACCCGCGCGCAGCAGCTTCACCACCGACTGCTCGTCGTCGCGGGCGGTGGCGATGATGATCGGCACGTCGGTGATGCCGCGCAGCATCCGCAGCGCGTCCGAGCCGTCCAGGTCGGGCAGGCCCAGGTCGAGTACGACCAGGTCGGGCGTCTCGGCGGCGACCCGGCGCAGCGCGTCCAGCGCCGTGCCGACGGCGTGCACCGCATGCCCCCGATCGGCGAGGGAACGCAACATCGCGCCGCGTACGACGTGATCGTCTTCGACCAGGAGGACGGTGGCCACCCCAAGACGGTACTTGGCCTGGCAAGTTGATCGCGTTGCGGCGCACCTCGGAACCCGGCAAGCTGGTACAACGATGTCCTTCACGCTCTTCGACGACGCGCGCCTGGCGCTCGCCCGGGACAGCCTCGCCGGTCTCTCCGTCGGCGACGCGCTCGGCTCACAGTTCTTCGTCCCCGGCCGGCACCCGGCCGACCTGGCCGCCGGCCGGCTCCCGCCGCCGCCCTGGGAGTGGACCGACGACACCGAGATGGCGTGCTCGGTGGTGGCGGAGCTGGCCGAGTCCGGCCGGGTCGACCGGGACCGACTGGCCCTCGCCTTCGCCGAGCGCGCCGAGCCCTACCGGGGGTACGGGCCGGGCGCGGTGACCATCCTGCGGCTGATCCGCACCGGCACGCCCTGGCCGATCGCCGCCGCCTCGGCGTTCGACGGGCAGGGCTCCTGCGGCAACGGCGCGGCGATGCGGGTCGGTCCGCTCGGCGCGTACTTCGCCGACTCGACCGCCCGGGCCGCGGCCCAGGCCAGCGCCGCGGCCGAGGTGACCCACGCGCACCCGGAGGGGATCGCCGGCGCGGTGGCCGTGGCGGTGGCGGCCGCCCTGGCCGCCCGGGGTCGGCTGGACGGCAGCCGCCCCGCCGCCGACCGGCTGCTCGCCGGGGTCGGCGCCACCCTGAACCCGGGCACCGAGGTGCACCGCCGGGTACGCCGCGCCGCCGACCTGCTCGGCCGGCCGCTGTCCCAGGCGGTGGCGACGCTCGGCAACGGCTCGGGGGTGACCGCGCAGGACACCGTGGGCTTCACCCTCTGGGTGGCCGCCACCCACCTGGACGACTATCCGGCCGCGATCCGGGCGTGCGTCGAGGCGGGCGGGGACGTGGACACCACCGCCGCCATCGTGGGCGCGGTGGTGGCCGCGTACGCCGGCGTCGGCACACCGGGTGGTGTCCCGACCGACTGGCTGGCCGCCCGGGAACCCCTGCCCGACTGGCTGCCCTGACCAACCCCGCCCTGACCAACCTGGCCCTGACCAACCCGGTCCTGACTGGCTCCGAGCTGGCCGATCCGAGCGTGGCCGATCCCGGCGGCCGGACCGGCCGGGCCTGGCCGACGCGGGCCTGGCCGACGCGGGCCCGGCCGGCCCGGGCCTGGCCTGCCTCGGGTGGGTGATCAACGCCAGTTCGCCGACATGGGGGTATCCGGTGGGCTTGGGCTCAAGTGGTTGTTGCAACGGGATGGATCTTCGTGAGGATGTTGGTTCATGCCGGGGAGACGGTTGTCGTCCGGGGAGCGGGCGCAGATTGAGGTGTTGTTCGGGCAGGGGTTGTCGTTTCCGCAGATCGCGGTGGTGATCGGGCGGGACCGTAC
>NZ_JBITFP010000026.1:0-89634 GCF_044456245.1 Micromonospora sp. NPDC051006 | reverse complement strand
ACGTGCAGGAGCGGTCACCCGGACAGTCGACAAATCCAGCCAAGGACAGCAACCGTCGGTCAGGGCAAGGGTCAGACAACCGGGTGACCGCCCCTACATCCTCACTGTCAGGGCAGGGTCCACTTCTGGTTGGCCGCCCCGGCGATGCAGGTCCACAGGTGCACCGCCGTGCTGTCGGCCGAGTTGTTGCCGGAGACGTCCAGGCACTTGCCCGACTGCGGGTTGCGCAGCGTGCCGTCGGCCTGCGCCGACCAGTTCTGCGCTCCCGTGCCGTTGCACGTCCAGAGCTGGATCTTCGTGCCGTCCGCCGACCCGCTGCCGGAGACGTCGAGGCACTTGCCCAGCGCCCGCACGGTCGAGTTCGGCGTCACCGTCCAGGTCTGCGCCGCGCTGCCGCTGCAGGTGTAGATCTGGACCTGCGTGCCGTCGGCCGTGCCGGCGTTGCGCACGTCCAGGCACTTGCCCGCCAGACCCCGGATCGGCCCGGTGCCGGTGCCGCCCCCGCTCCCCTTCACCAGGGTGAAGTCGTCCACGTCGAAGAGCCCGCCGCCCGACCCGGTGAAGGTGAGGTAGAGGTTCTGCGCGCCGGACGGTACGCCGGAGAGGGTCGTGCTGACGTCGGCGAAGGTGTTCCAGCCACCGGTGTTCGGCACCGCCACCGAGCCGAGCACCGGGCCGGTGGTCGAGCCGGTACGCACCTGGATGGTGCCGCCCGGCCCGCCGGAGACGATCCGGGACCGGAACGAGGTGACCCCGGTCAGGTCGAGGCCGTTGTACGCCGCCCAGTCGCCCGGCTCGACGTAGCCGAGGGTCTGCCCGCCGTTGGCGCCGGTCTTACCGACCGCGCTGACGCCGCTGGCGGAGCTGAACGCCTCGGCCTGGACGGTGACGTTGCCGGTCGGCGGCGGGGTGGTGCCGAGTTCCTTGATCCGGATGTTGCGGAACGAGGCGTCGTCACCGGTGCCGTGGTTCTGGATGCCGATGTGCCCGGCGAGCGAGCGGACCGGGTCGGTGTTGGTGAAGTCGTTAATCTTCACACCGTTCAGGAAGAGCTGCAGCCGCTCCCCCTCGACCAGCAACTCGTAGGTGTTCCACTCCCCGGCCGGGTTCAGCGCCGCGTCGCGGGCCGCGATGTCGGCCGACTTGAAGGTGTAGACCGCGCCGGTGGTCCGGTCGACCGCGTCGGTGGGGTCGATCTGGATCTCGTAGCCGTTGTTCACCGCCGACCACGGGTCGCTCGACGGCGGGAAGCCGATGAACACCCCGGAGTTGTCGTCGCCGGCCAGTCGCCAGTCGAGCTTCAGCGAGTAGTTGGTGAACTGCTTCGCGCTGTACCAGTACAGCCCCATCCCACCGACGGAGGTGAGGGTGGCGTCGGAGTTGCTGAAGTTGCCCGGCCCGGCCTGCGACCAGCCGGTGGTCGAGCCGTTGTAGAGGGTGCTGTAGCCGGTCTCCGGTCGGCAGTCGGCCTTCGTCCGGCCGGCCGCGTAGCGGATGCCACCGAGCAGGTGGGCGCGGAACGCCGGCTCGGCGTACGACGACTGGGTGTGCCCGCCACCGGTGTAGAAGGACCGGCCGCCGCTGTAGGTCTTGCACCAGGAGTGCGGGTGGTCGGCGCCCATCCCGCCGCCCGAGTAGGACGACTCGTCGAGGGTGGCCAGCACCCGCGCGGTCGACCGGGCGTTGGTCTGGTAGTTGTACCACTCGTCGGTACGGGTCCAGGTCTGCGGCAGGTGGGCGGTCGCGGCGTGCGCCCGGTTCTCCACCTTCACGTTGGCCTGCTGGATGGCCGGGTGCGAGGCGAAGTACGCGCCGACCAGGTTGCCGTAGAAGGACCAGCCGTACTCGGTGTCGGCCGCGGCGTGCACGCCGACGTAGCCACCGCCGCCGCCGATGTACGACTCGAAGGCGGTCTGCTGGGTCGCGTTGAGCACGTCGCCGGTGGTGTTGAGGAAGACCACCGTCTCGAACCGGGCGAGATTGCTGGTGGTGAACTGGGCGGCGTCCTCGGTCGCGGTGACCGTGAAGTTGTTCGCCGCGCCGAGGTCGCGGATGGCCTGGGTGCCGACCGCGATCGAGTCGTGCCGGAAGCCGGCCGTCTTGGAGAAGACCAGCACGTCGTAGGGGGCGTCGGCGGCGCTGGCCGGGGTGGCCGGGGTGGTGCAGGCGATGACGGCGAGGACGGCGGTGGCCGCGCCGAGGACGGGTCGCAGGAGTCTGCGCATGTCGCTCTCCTAGGGTCGGTCGGGAGGGGCCACCGGTCTCGACGGTACGCCGGAACCGGCGACCCCTCCGCTCAACTCAGGTCAGGGCAGGATCCACTTCTGGTTGGCCGCGCCGGCCACGCAGGTCCACAGGTGCACCGGCGTGCTGTCGGCCGAGTTGTTGCCCGACACGTCGAGGCACTTGCCCGACTGCGGGTTGCGCAGCGTGCCGTCGGCCTGCGCCGACCAGTTCTGCGCTCCCGTGCCGTTGCACGTCCACAGCTGGATCTTCGTCCCGTCGGCCGAACCACCACCGGAGACGTCGAGGCACTTGCCCAGGGCGCGCACCGTCGAGTTCGGCGTCACCGTCCAGGCCTGCGAAGTGCTGCCGTTGCAGGTGTAGAGCTGGATCTGCGTGCCGTCGGCGGTGGCGCCGGACCGGACGTCCAGGCACTTGTTCGCCAGGCCCCGGATGGGGCCGGCGCCGCCGGTGGCGGTGCCGGTGTTCAGCGTGAAGGCGTCCACGTCGTAGAGCGCTCCGGTGCCCGACCCGGCGAAGGTCAGGTAGAGCGTGGTGGTGCCGGCGGGCGGGCTGCTGAGCGTCCCGTTCACCGTGGCGAAGGTCTCCCAGCCGCCGGTCACCGGGACGGTGGCCGAGCCGAGCACGGTGCCGGTGGCGGAGCCGGCCCGCACCTGGAGGGTGCCGCCGGCGCCGGCCGAGGAGACCCGGGCGCTGAACGACGTCACGTTGCCCAACTGGTACGGCTGGAAGGCGATCCAGTCCCCGTTGTTGATGTCACCGACGGTCTTGCCACCCTCGGCGGCGGCCTTGTCGAAGGTGTTGATGCCCGACGAGGTCTTGAAGTGCTCGGCCTGCCGGTGCCGGGGCTGCAGGGTGTGCTGGGTGTGCGTGGTCAGGCCGCCCGCGTCGGTGTACTCGGCGTCGAAGATGCCGAAGATGTTCGCCGCGTAGTCGTGCTCCCCGTCGACCGGGATGGTGATCGAGCCGGAGCACCCGTTCTGCGAGGTGATCTGGTGCCCATGCTGGTCGTGGCCGAGCACGTAGGTCATCTTGACCTTGGTGCAGTCGATCGTGCCGTCTTCCGGGTCGGTGACGGTGATGGTGAACGGCACCGTGTCGCCGAAGGAGAAGAGCTTGCCGTTGCCGGGCGCGTTGATGGTGACCGTCGGCGCGGTGTTGCCGACGCTGATAACCACGCTGGCGCTGCCGGTGGCCCCCTGCGGGTCGCGGACGGTGAGCGTGGCGGTGTACGTCCCGTTGGCGGTGTAGGTCTTCGTCGGGTTGGCCGCCGTGGAGGTGGTGCCGTCGCCGAACGCCCACGCGTAGGTCAGGGCGCCGCCCTCCGGGTCGGACGAGCCGGCCGAGGAGAACGTCACGGCCAGCGGCGCGGCGCCGGAGGTCCGGTTGGCGCTGGCCGCCGCCGTCGGCGCCCGGTTGCCGCCGCCGATGTACTCGAACCGGTAGAGCGCCGAGTTGGCGTCCCCGTTGAAGTACCCGGTGCCGTAGTCGAGCACGTAGTAGGCCCCGTCCGGACCGAACGCCGAGTCCATCACCTGCTTGCCCGTCCACGGGAAGGTGTCGATGACACCCCGGCTGCCGTCGGCGTTGACGTGGATCGGCTTGATCCAGCCCCGGCCGAACTCGGTGGCGAAGAACTGCCCGTCGAAGGACTGCGGGAACTTCACCGTCGAGGTCGAGGAGGCGTTGTACCGGTAGACCGGGCCACCCATCGGGGACTCGGAGCCGCCGCCGAACTCGGTCGGGCTGCCGGCGTCACCGCCGTACCGGATCCAGGCCGGCTTGGCGGCCGGGAGGGTGGGCAGGCCGGTGTTGCGGAACGAGTTGTTCGTCGGCCCGCCGGTGCAGTTGAACTTCGGGCCGGTGGCGTTGGCGGCGAAGTCCCACTCGTTGTACGTCTCGCTGCTGGTGTTCGTGCCGGTGCAGTACGGCCAGCCGTAGTTGCCCGGCGCGGTGACCCGGTTGAACTCGACCTGGCCGGAGGGTCCACGGGTGGCGCTGGTTGAGCCGGCGTCCGGCCCGTAGTCGCCGACGTAGACGACGCCGGTGGCCTTGTCCACGCTGATCCGGAACGGGTTGCGGAAGCCCATCGCGTAGATCTCCGGCCGGGTCCGGGCCGTGCCGGCCGGGAAGAGGTTGCCGGCCGGGATGGAGTACGTCCCGTTCGCGTTGACCTTGATCCGGAGCAGCTTGCCGCGCAGGTCGTTGCTGTTGCCGGCGCTGCGCTGGGCGTCGTAGCCGGGGTTGCGGTTGGTCCGCTCGTCGATCGGCGCGTAGCCGGCGGAGTCGAACGGGTTGGTGTCGTCTCCGGTGGAGAGGTAGAGGTTGCCGGCTGCGTCGAAGTCGATGTCGCCGCCGACGTGGCAGCAGAGTCCCCGGTCGGCCGGCACGTCGAGCACGTCGACCTTGCTGGCCTGGTTGACGGTGAAGTCCGCGTTGAGGGTGAACCGGGACAACCGGTTGACGCCCTGCCAGGCGGAGAAGTCGCTGCCGGTGGCCGGGGCGTCCCCGCCGGGGGTGGAGAGCGGCGGGGCGTAGTAGAGGAAGATGTGCCGGTTGGTGGCGAAGTTCGGGTCGACCCCGACGCCCTGCAGGCCCTCCTCGTCGTGCGTGTAGACCGGGAGCGTGCCGATCACCGAGGTGCTGCCGTTCGCGTCGGTGCGGCGCAGGGTGCCGTTGCGCGCGGTGTGCAGGACCGACCGGTCCGGCAGCACGGCCAACGACATCGGCTCGCCCATCTCGGCGACGCCGCGGGCGAGCTCGACCTGCTGGAAGTCGGTCGCGTTGATCGGATGCGCCTGCGCGGCGGTGGGGCCGCCGAGCGCGGCCGGGCCGGCGCCGAGCGCGACCGTGCCGGCCGCGGCGACCAGGACCAGCGCCGATCCGGCGGAGAACCATCGTCGGGGTCGCTGAGGTGCTTTGTCCAATGTGGACATACGAGGGCTGTCCCTTCCTGACGAGTGTCTGCCAGGGCGGGCGCGCGCCGACGCGCCGGATGCCGTAGCGGGGTTGCGGTAGGCGGCCCGGGTGCCGATCGGGCCGGCCGTGACCACCGGTCGGTGGAGCCACGTTCTCGGAGGTCACCAGTCGATGGGTTACCGCGCCGCCGGTTCACCTCGACGAAACAGTGTGGTGGTGGCCACGACATTAAGTCGTAGATGTCAATGTGTCCATACCTTCTGCCGAGCCAACCCGGACTTTCGCTGATTCGGCTAAAAGTCCCAGCCAACGTCCGGTGGACGGCGGTCGGTCAGGAGCGGCGGTCGATCGCCTGCCCCGCGAGACGGACCAGCGCGGCCCGCGTCGCGTCGTCGAGCGGCGCGCTCTCCAGGGCGGCCAGCGCCCCCTCGGTGCGCACCCGGATCATCTGCTCGATCCGCTCCCGCGCGCCGGTGGCCTCGATGATCGCGCGCAGCTCGGCCGCGCCCTCCGGGTCCAGGTCCGGGTTGCCGAACAGCTCCCGCAGCCGAGCGGTCTGCGTCCGGTCGGCGACGCTGCGGGCCAGCGCCATCATCACCGTCGGCTTGCCCTCGCGCAGGTCGTCCAGGACAGACTTGCCGGTGACCGCCGGGTCGCCGAAGACGCCCAGCACGTCGTCGCGGAGCTGGAACGCGTCGCCGAGCGGATCGCCGAACTCGGCCATCGCCTCGATCAGCTCCGGCGGTCCGCCGGCCAGCGCCGCGCCGATCTGCAACGGACGGGTGACCGTGTAGCGGGCCGCCTTCATCCGGATCACGGTCAACGCGCTGGCCACCGAGCCGTCGCCGACCCCGGAGACCAGGTCCAGGTACTCCCCGGCGATCACCTCGGTACGCATCAGGGCGAACATCGCGTACCCCCGGTGCACCTGCTCGGTGGTGAGCCCGCACTCGTGGAACATCTGGTCGGACCAGGCGGCGCAGAGGTCGCCGCAGAGCAGCGCGGTGTTGCGGCCGTACGTCTCCGGGTCGCCCCGCCAGGACGAGCGGGCGTGCAGGTCGGCGAAGAGCCGGTGCACCGACGGCTCGCCCCGGCGGCGGTCGCTGCCGTCCAGGATGTCGTCGTGGATCAGCGCGAACGCGTGGAACAGCTCCAGCGCGGCCGCGGCCACCACGATCGGGGCGCCGTCGTTGCCGCCCGCCCCCCGCCAGCCCCAGTAGCAGAAGAGCGGGCGCAGTCGTTTCCCGCCGGCCAGCACGAACCGCTGCAACGCGGTGAAGACGCCGCGCGGCGCGCCGTCCGGCCAGTCCGGGCCCTGCCGTTCGAGGAACGCGGCCAGCTCGGCGTCGAAGCGGGCGCGCAGCCCGCTCGCGTCGGTGGACGCCACGGTGAGCGTCACGACGCCTCCCTCGGCACGCCGGACGCCGTCGGGATGACGCGTACCTCCCCGGCCGGTGGTGTGCCGGCCTTCGCCAGCCCGGCCAGCTCCAGCAGGAGCCCCTTGACCTCGGTCGCCGCGATCCGGTCCCGGGACGCGGCCGGATCGGAGCAGAGCAGCACCGGGGCGTCCGCCGGGTCGGCCGGCAGCCGGCCGTGCGATCCGCGCACCGCCCGGGCCCCGGCGTCCAGCCCGACCGCGCTCATCAGGTAGCGCATGCCGAGCTTCTTGCGGGCCAGCGCCACCGCGGCCCGGCCCTTGGCGGCGACCGGGGCGGCCGGGTCGAAGAAGAGTTCGGCCGGGTCGTAGCCAGGCTTGCGGTGGATCTCGACCAGCCGGGCGAAGTCGGGAGCCATGGCGTCGTCGAGCCAGTAGTAGTAGGTGAACCAGGCGTCCGGCTCGGCCACCAGCACCAGCTCGCCGGCGCGCGGATGGTCCAACCCGTGCGCGGCCTTGCCCTCCGCGTCCAGCACCTCGGCCACTCCGGGCAGGCCCGCGCAGAGCTTCGCCACCGCCGGCACATCCGCCGGATCCTTGACGTAGACGTGCGCGACCTGGTGGTCGGCGACCGCGAACGCGCGGGACGTCCACGGGTCGAGGTACTCCATCCCAGCCTGGGTGTGCACCCGCAGCAGGCCCTCGGCGCGCAGCAGCCGGTTGACGTCGACCGGTCGGGACACGTCGGTGATGCCGTACTCCGACAACGCCACCACCGTCGCGTCCCGGGCCCGGGCGGCGTCGATCAGCGGGCCGAGCGCCTCGTCCAGCGCGGCCGCCGCCGCGGCGGCCTGGGGTGAGGAGGGACCGAAGCGTTGCAGGTCGTAGTCGAGGTGCGGGACGTAGACCAGGGTCAGGTCCGGCGCGTGGTCGGCGAGGATCTGCTCCGCGGCGCGGCAGATCCAGGCCGACGAGGGCAGCCCGGCGCCCGGCCCCCAGTAGGTGAAGAGCGGGAAGGTGCCGAGCCGCTCGGTGAGCCGGTCGTGCAGCTCCGGCGGATCGGTGTAGCAGTCCGGTTCCTTGCGCCCGTCGGCGTAGTAGACCGGACGCGGGGTGACCGTCCAGTCCACGTCCGCGCCCATCGCGTACCACCAGCAGACGTTGGCCACGGTGTAGCTGGGCTCGGCCCGCCGGGCCGCCTGCCAGAGCTTCTCCCCACCGACCAGCGCGTTGTGCTGCCGCCAGAGCAGCACCTCCCCGAGGTCCCGGAAGTACCACCCGTTGCCGACGATGCCGTGCCCGGCCGGCAGCTCCCCGGTGAGGAAGGTGGACTGCACCGAGCAGGTCACCGCGGGCAGCACGGTGCCCAGCTCGGCCCGGAACCCGCCGTCGGCGATCCCGCGCAGCCGCGGCATGTGCGCCAGCAGCCGCGGGGTCAGCCCGACCACGTCCAGCACGACCAACCGCCTGCTCATGCCGGCACTCCGCTTCGCTCCGTGCCGCCATGAGGCACTACCGCTCTGAGTCGATGATTCGCTCGCTGACGCTCGCTCATGCCGCCACCTCGCTTCGCTCGGTCCGGGTCATCGGCGCGAGGCCGAGTGTGGCCAGCTCGTCGCGGGCGAACGCCAGCTCCGCGGCGATCCCGGCGGCCAGCTCCGCGTCGGTGCGCGGGCGCCGCGCCTCGGGCAGCACCCCCCAGGTGTACGTCTCCACGTCGAGGTGGTCGCAGCCCGCGTCGGGGCCGGCGAAGAGCGCGGCCAGCGCGGCGCGCAGCACCGGCAGGGTGGAGTCCAGTGGTGGCTCGGGCGGGGCGTGCAGCGGCACGTGGTAGTGCACCCGCCACGGCCCGGGCAGCTCCGCGTCCAGGGCGGCGTCCAGGTCGTCGGCCGTGTACGCCGGATCGGCCGGGTCGGCGGCGCCCGCGCAGCCGACGGCCCGGGTCTGGTGCAGGAAGCGGGGCTCGACCCAACGGCGCAACGCGTCGGCGGAGCCGGCCGGGTCGGCCGCCTCCAGCGCGGCCGAGACCTGCACCTTCACCACCGGCAGGTCGGCCGCGCGCAGCCGGGCCAGCGCCTCGGCCGGCTCCTCCCACGCACAGGCCAGGTGCGCGAGGTCGAGGCAGACGCCGAGCCGAGTGTCCATACCGGACAGTATCGCGGCGGATTGTTTCGTGCTCTCTACCAGGCAGCCGGGCTCGGGCTCGAACCCGACCCGGATCCGCCGGCCGGTGTCCCGCTCCACGGCGGCCAGGCCGGCCGCGAGCTGGTCGAGACGGCGCCGGGCCGCGTCGGCCCGGTCGGTGTCCCAGGGCGAGCGCCAGGCCAGCGGCAGGGTGGAGATCGAACCGCGGGCCGCGTCGTCCGGCAGCAGGTCGGCCAGCACCCGGGCCAAGTCGAGGGTGTACGCCAGCCGCGACGCGGTGGTCCAGTCCGGGTGGTAGACGTCGCCCTTCACCACCGGCGCCTGGAACGCGGCGTACGGGAAGCCGTTGAGGGTGACCACTTCCAGCCCCCGGGTGGTCAGCTCCGTCCGCAGCCGGCGGCGGGCCGCCGGGTCGGCGGCCAGCTCGGCGGCGACCGGCGCGGCCAGCCAGAGCCCGAGGCCGAGCAGGTCGGCGCCGAGCGCGGCCCGGACGGGTACGGCGTAGGTGTCCAGTTGGGCCAGGATGCCGGCGAGGTCCTCGGCGGGGTGCACGTTGGTGCAGTAGCCGAGGTGGACGGTCTCGCCACCGGCGTGCCGCAGCCGCATCAGCTGCCTCCGCGCAGGATCGAGTTGCCGGCGAACGTCCCGGCCGGGCCGCCGACGTCGGCGAGGTCCAGGCCGGTCAGGTCGAGCCGTCCCGACTGACCGTAGAACTCCACCGGGTTGCGCCAGAGCACCTGGTCGACGTCGTCGTCGGTGAACCCGGCCAGCAGCATCGCCTCGGCGGTGGCCCGGGTGAGCAGCGGGTCCGAACGTCCCCAGTCGGCCGCCGAGTTGACCAGCATCCGCTCGGTCCCGTACTCCCGTAGCAGCTCGACCATCCGCGGCGGCGACATCTTGGTGTCGGGGTAGATGGAGAAGCCGAGCCAGCAGCCGGTGTCCCGGACCAGCTTGACGGTCACCTCGTTGAGGTGGTCGACCACCACCCGACCCGGTTCGATGCCGGACTCGCGGACCACGGCGAGGGTGCGCTCGACCCCCCGGGCCTTGTCCCGGTGCGGGGTGTGCACCAGCGCCGGCAGGTCGTGGGCGACGGCCATGGCCAGTTGGGCGGCGAAGGCCTCGTCCTCCTCCGGGGTCATCGAGTCGTACCCGATCTCGCCGACCGCCACCACGCCGTCCTTGTCGAGGTAGCGGGGCAGCAGGTCGAGCACCGGACGACAGCGCGGGTCGTTGGCCTCCTTCGGGTTCAGCGCCACCGTGGCGTGGTGCCGCACGCCGAACTGCCCGGCCCGGAACGGCTCCCAGCCGATCAGCGAGTCGAAGTAGTCGGTGAACGAGGCCGGGCTGGTGCGCGGTTGCCCGAGCCAGAACGCCGGCTCCACCACCGCCCGGACGCCGGCCGCGGCCATCCGCTCGTAGTCGTCGGTGGTGCGTGAGGTCATGTGGATGTGCGGGTCGAAGATGCGCATCACGCCTCCTGTGGGCTGAGCTGGTCGAGCAGGTCGGTGGCGTCCGCGGCCATGCTCCGGCCGGCGGCCTGCCGTTCGGCGGCCAGGCCGCCCAGCATCACGCCCAGTTCCCCGTCGGCGCGGGTGTCGAGGTCGGCCACGACCGACAGCGGCACCTCCATGAACACGCACTTCAGCACCGCCTGCCGCCAGGCCGCGGGGTCGAGGTGGCGGGCGTACGGGCCGAGGGCCGCGGCGACCAGCCGGGTGTCGTTGGTGCGGATCGCGTCGTGCAGCAGGGGCACCCCGGCCGCGCCGATCGGCAGCAGTGGCAGCGCCTTGAGCACCGCCCGCTTCTCGGCCGCGTCGCCGTGCCGGTAGAGCGCGTCGGCGTGGCGGGCGTGCTCGGCGGGCAGGGCGGTGAGCAGCAGGACGCGGGCCGCCTCGTCGGCGGTCCAACCGGGCAACCCGGTCAGCTCCCCCCGGCCGCAGTGCCGGCCGGCGGCGGGGAAGAACCGGTCGATCGCCGCCGGTTCCGCGGCGACCTGGCGCAGCGCCACGTCCAGCCAGTCGGGGTCCCGAACGCCCCGCAGGGCCGCTCGCAGTTGATCGGGTGTCATCCCGTCTCCTCCCTCGTGCTGGTCGGCAGGTACCGCACCGCGCCCTTTGCTCTGCTTCACTCCAGGCGACGGGCGGTGTCCGGATGGCGGACACTGGCTGTCGCCTCCGCTGAAGCAAAGCAAAGGGGACGCGCGGTGTCCTGGCCGTCGGTGTGCTGGGGCCCCGGGTCGGCGCCACCGCCTGGGTCGTCGCTGCCCGGGCGGGCCGGGCCCGCGGACCGCGCGGCGGCGCGCAGGAAATCCAGGGACCGGGCGGCCACGGCAGGCGCGGCGTGCGAGTGTCGGGGCAGCTCCACCGCGATCAGACCCCGGTAGCCGGCGTCGTCCAGCGCTCGCAGCACCGGTGGGAAGTCGATCTCGCCCTCGCCGAACTCGAGGTGCTCGTGCACGCCCCGGCGCATGTCGTCGATCTGGACGTTGACCAGGTGCTCCGCCACCTCGTGCACGCAGCGCGGCACCGGCCAGGGCTCCAGACAGCGGCAGTGTCCGATGTCGAGAGTGATGCCGAAGCAGGCCGGGTCGTCGAGCGCGGCGCGCAGCCGCCGCCAGCCGGCGATGTCCTCGACCAGCATGCCGGGCTCCGGCTCGAATCCCAGCCGCACCCCGGCCCGGTCGGCGGCGTCGACCACCGTGGCGCACCCGGCCACCAGCCGGTCCCAGGCGGTCCGTGGCGGGACCGGCTCGGGGCGTACGCCGGCCCAGAAGGAGATCGCCTCCGCGCCCAGGTCGGCGCCGATCCGCACCGCCCGGCGCAGGAACTCGACCCGCCGGGTCGGGTCGTCGTGCAGCAGCGTCGGCGCGTGCTTCTGCCAAGGGTCGAGCAGGTAGCGGGCGCCGGTCTCGATCACCACCGCCAGGCCGAGCGTCTCCAGCCGGCGCCGCACGGCGGCCACCCGGCGGACCAGCCCCGGCGGGTACGGGTCGAGATGATCGTGGTCCAGGGTGAGCGCCACCCCGACGTAGCCCAGGTCGGCGATGACGGCGAGGGCGTCGTCCAGCCGGTGGTTGGCGAACCCGTTGGTCCCGTAGCCGAAGCGCGGCGGTGCGGTCATGTCGGTGACACCCTCCGGGCGAGCCGGCGGCCGAGCGGAGCCGCCGCGGCGACCGCCAACCCGAGCAGCCCGGCGCCGCTGCGGGCGGTCAGCGCACCCTGCAACGCAGGCAGTCCGGTGATCCCGGCACCCACCGCCGCGCGCACCCGTCCGGCGCTCGGATCGGCGACCACCCGGGCCTGCGCCCGGCCGTAGCCGGCGGCGTACCAGGCGGTCAACGCCGCCGGCAGCGCGGCGGCGAGCGCCGCGCGGCGGGAACGGGGGGCCGGTGCGCGACGTTCGGTGACGTCGCCGTCGGCCGGCGGTCGGGTCGGTCGGCGCTCGGGGCGCGGGCGGGGGGCCGCAGCCGCGCTCGCGGCGACCAGGGCGGTGCCGGCGAGGGTGCCCAGCGGCAGGGTGGCGTCGGCGCCGGTGACCTCCCGGCGGGAGAGCGCCGTGACCGTCCAGGTGTGCGCGGCCACGGTCAGCGCGGCCGGCAGCGCGCGGGTCAGCCGACCACCGGCGGCGCCGAGCAGCACGTCCAGCCCCCGGCAGGCGGCCATCACCGCGGGACCGGCCGCGGTGTTCTTCGCCCGCAGGTCGTAGCCCCAGACGGCCACGGCCAGCGGCACCGCCACCGCCGTCGCGCGTCGGCCGCCGGCGGCGGCGGCCAGGCCCAGGCCGGCGGCGGTGAGACCGGCGGCGAGGCCGACCGCGGCGCCCGGGTGGACCCGGCCGCTGGGGATCGGGCGCTCCGGGCGCTCGACGGCGTCCAGGCGCCGGTCCGCCCAGTCGTTGGCGGCCATTCCGGCCCAGTACAGCAGCACCGAGGCGCCGGCCAGGGCGGGCGTACGCCGGTCGAGCACCCCGGCCGCGGCGGCGCCGGCGACCACGTCCCCGGGGACCGAGAGCGCGGCCGGCGCCCGGACCAGTTCGGCGAGGTCAGCCAGCGTGGCCATCGGCGCTCCCCCGGTCGGCGTGCAGGCGGCGGGTGAACTCCGCCAGCCGGGTCCACTGCTCGGCGAGCGAGTGGGTCGGCCCGCCGAGCGGGTCCTTGAAGAAGAAGGCCAGCTCCTCGAGGGGGCCGACGTGCCCGCCGGCGTGCGCGGCGGCGGTGAGCCGGGCCAGGTCGAGCACCAGCGGCGCGGCGAGCGCCGAGTCGCACCCGTGCCAGGTGAACTCCATGCGCATCCGGGTGCCGAGAAAGCCGGAGAAGGTGATCAGATCCCAGGCGGTCTTGAAGTCGCCCAGCTCCTCCACGAAGTCGATCCGGGTGTCGCCCTGCGGCACGTAGCCCAGCGTCTCGCCGAGCACCCGCTGCTTGCTCTCCACCTTGGCCGCGTTGGCGGCCGGATCGGCCAGGTTGGCACCGTCGCCGCCGCCGAGCAGGTTCAGCCCGGACCAGGTGTGCACGGTCAGGTTCCGCATGGCGAACATCGGGGCCAGCACCGACTTCACCAGGGTCTCGCCGGTCTTGCCGTCGTGCCCGCCGTACGGCAGCCCGCGCTCGACCGCCAGCGCGTGCAGCGCCGGCAGCCGGGCCCCGGTCGACGGGGTGAAGTCGACGTACGGGCAGCCGGCGGTCAGCGCCGCGTACGCGTAGAGCGAGCTGGCCGGCAGCACCTCGTCGGGGCTGGTCAGCGCGGCGTGCAGCGCGGCCGGATCGGCGTGCCCGGGGTGTGGTCGGACGGCCGGCTCGGTCGCCGAGACGTTGACCACGACCACCCGCTCCAGCCGGTGCCGGTCGCGGAAGTCGGTGAGGTCCCGGACGGCGGCGGCGGCCCGGTCGGCCTGCGTCGCCCCGGCCGGTGCGGGGCGCAGCTCCTGCTCCACCGCGGCGAGCTCGTCGAGCAGGGCGGCGACCAGCCGGCCCGGCAGCACCCCGGCGACGGCGAGCGTCTCAGCACGCTTGACCAGCGGCGTGGTGGCCACGTCGTGGCCACCGAAGACCAGATCACTGAAGGCGGGAAGCGCGGGACCGCGCAGCTCCGGCAGCTCGGTGACGCAACCAGCCGGACCGGTGAGGCCGGCGCGCAGCGCGAGCCCTCCGACGATGCTGGTGGTCGCGACAGAACCGCGCGCCCCCACCAGCCAGACACCCGTACGCATGGCGCCCCTTCCCGATCAGGAAGACCGTTGTGCATCGAATTATCTTGATATCAGAATTTGATTCCGAAAGATATAGAAGTGTGAGAAACATCGATGTATCGGATGGGCCCCGTCCGCCCGTCCGCCTCGGAGACGGTCCGGCGTCGAAGTCGGCGGCGACGGCGCCGGACCGGCTGCCGGTGCGGGTGCGGACGGACGGGGCTGGCAGGCAGGGTCGGGTCGGCGTCTCGACCCTGCCTCCCCCGCATCCGAGCCGTCAGGGCGATGGCGCCCCGGCCGGACGTTTCAGCAGTCGCGGTCCGTCGCGGCGCGACGGAACTGGTCGGTGACGGTCGCGCGAGCCGTTGGCGGTGCCATCTGCTCCTCCGGAACGTCGTCGGGGTGGTGGCGGCCCTCCGGTGCGGCCGGGGAATCCCGGTCCGGCCACACCGGACAGCCGTCCTGCTCGTGCACCGCCGGGCCGCGAAGCCCGGCTGCACGCCCTTCCGGGATAGACCTCGTCCCGAGCCGCGGGGCGCAACCGCGGCCGGTCCCTCGCCGGTCGTTCCCGGAAAGCTGATCGGGCGGTGGCGGCGGGATCACCGCCACCGCGGATGGGTCGGGGGTGGTGGCCCGGCCGGACTCCCCGCCCGGCCGGGCCGTGGTTCAGACCGCGACCGCGGTCAGCGCCGGCTCCACCTCGGTCCAGGAGGAGCCCTCCTCCGCCGAGCGGGTCACCGCGTCCAGCACCAGCTGGACCTGCAACGCGTCGGCGAAGGACGGAGCCGGGTCGACCCCGGTGGCGATCGCCTCGATGAAGTCGCGCATCTGGTGGGTGAAGGAGTGCTCGTAGCCGATGATGTGGCCCGGCGGCCACCAGGCCGACATGTACGGGTGCTCACCCTCGGTCACCAGGATGCGGCTGAAGCCCTGCTCGGTGCTGGGCAGCGTCGCGTCGTAGAACTCCAGCTCGTTGAGGCGTTCCAGGTCGAACACCAGGCTGCCCAGCGAGCCGTTGATCTCCACACGCAGGGCGTTCTTGCGCCCGGTGGCGAACCGGCTCGCCTCGTACGTGCCCAGCGCGCCACCGTCGAGCCGGGCCACGAAGGCCGCGGCGTCGTCGACGGTGACCTGACCGGTGGCCGGGCCGTGGCCGTCAGCGGCAGCCAGCCCGTCACCGTTGCCGTCGAGGGTGGCGGCGAGCCCGCTGGACTCCGCCGGCAGCGGACGCTCCTTGACGAACGTCTCGGTCACCGCGCTCACTCCGGTGATCCGCTGGCCGGTCACGAACTGGGTCAGGTCGATGATGTGCGCTCCGATGTCGCCGAGCGCGCCGGAGCCCGCCCTGTCCTTCTGCAACCGCCAGACCAGCGGGAACTGCGGGTCCACGATCCAGTCCTGCAGATACGTCGCGCGGACGTGCCGGATCACCCCGAGCCGTCCGTCGGCGACCAGCTGGCGCATCATCGTGACCGCGGGCACCCGGCGGTAGTTGAACCCGCACATCGACCGCACCCCGGCGGCCTGGGCGGTGGCCGCCGCGGCGGCCATCGCCCTGGCCTCCTGCACCGTGTTGGCCAGCGGTTTCTCGCACAGTACGTGCTTACCGGCGGCCAACGCGGCGAGCGCGATCTCGGCGTGGCTGTCCCCCGGGGTGCAGACGTCGACCACGTCGATGTCGTCCCGGCTGATCAGGTCACGCCAGTCGGTGGTGTACGCCTCCCAGCCGAGCCGGTCGGCGGCGTCGGCCACCTTTCCGGTGTCCCGGCCGCAGATGAGCGCCATCCGGGCCCGCGCCGGCAGGTCGTACACCCGGTTCACGGTGCGCCACGCCTGTGAGTGCGCGGCGCCCATGAACGCGTAGCCGACCAGACCGACCCGCAGGTCTCTGTCTCTCGTGGACAAGGTGGGTCTCCCCCCGTGTGTCAGAACCCGAGCTTCTCGTAGTTGCTCGCGTTCTCCTTGGTGATCGTCTCGGAGGCGAGGGTCACTTCCTTGGGCACCTGCAGCTCCGTGAGGTCCCCCATGCCCCGGCCCTGCGCGATGAGCCGGGCGAGGGAGATCGCCGACGAGGCCATCGACGGGTTGTAGGTGACCGTCGCCTTGAGCACCGAGTTGTCGGCCTTGATGGCGTCGATCGCGAGCTTCGCGCCCGCGCCGCCGACCATGAAGAACTCGGAGCGGTTGGCCTGCTTGATGGCGGCGAGCACGCCGATGCCCTGGTCGTCGTCGTGGTTCCAGATCGCGTCGATCTTGGGCAGCGCCTGGAGCAGCTGGGCCGCCTCGCGCTGGCCGCTGTCCGAGGTGAACTCGGCCGAGCGACGGTTGGACACCTTGAACCCGTAGGTCGCCAGGGCCGCCGCGAAGCCGGCGCTGCGCTCGACGGTCAGCGGGATCTCCAGGCCGGCGATCTCACCGATCACCGGGTTGGTGACGCCCTTGTCCTTCAGCTGCTTGCCGATGAAGTGCCCGGCCGAGACGCCCATGCCGTAGTTGTCGCCCTTGATGACCAGCCGGGAGGCCAGCGCGTCGGGGAACACCCGGTCGAGGTTGACGATCGGGATACCCGCCTGCATCGCCTGGAGGGCAACCGCGTTGACCTCCTTGCCGTCGTGCGGCAGCACGACGATGATGTCCGGCTTCTGGGCGATCAGCGTGCCCAGCGTGGAGCGCTGCGCCTCGGAGGTCGTGCCGCCGTCGACCTCCTTGAGCTCGACGTCCGAGTAGGCGGCGGCCTGCGCCTTGGCGTTGGCGTGGATCGCGCCCATCCAGCCGTGGTCGGCGGCGGGGGCGGAGAAGCCGATGACCACCTTCTTGCCGGGAGCGTTGTTGCCGGCGCCGTCTCCGGCGGCCTTGGTCTGGGTGCTGGCCGCCGGGGTCTCGTTGCTGGTGCAGGCGGTGAGCAGGGTGGCGGCACCGACGGCGGCACCGCCGAACAGCAACCGACGACGCGACAGGTCGCGACTGTGCTGGGTCATGACGACCTCCTGGGAGCGGGTTTCAGTTGGTGAGGGTGTGCGAGGTCCGGCCACTGTCGAAGATCTCGACGTCGCCAGGGACAACGTGCGGTGCGTCAGGTTGTGGTGGTGAGCCTGTTCCGCGCGAGGAGCCGAGTGAAGGACTTGAACTGGAACTGCTGGACCAGGACGGCGGCGACGATAATGCCGCCCTTGACCATGTTCTGCGCCTCGATGGAGAGGCCGTTGATGGCGAAGAGGTTCGTGATGGTGGCGAAGATGATCACGCCGAGCAGCGAGCCGACGATCGTGCCGCGCCCGCCGCTGAGCAGGGTTCCGCCGATGATCGCGGCGGCGATCGCGTCCAGCTCGTAGAGGTTGGCCATGGCCGCCTGGGCCGAGGTGGCCTGCGAGGTGAGCATGATGGCGGCGATGCCGCAGCAGAGACCGGAGAGCGCGTAGAGCAGCATGGTGTGCCGGCGGACGTTGATGCCGGCCAGCCGCGCCGCCTCCGGGTTGCCGCCGACGGCGATGGTCCGCCGACCGAAGGTCGTCCGGTTGAGCAGGATCCACCCGGCCACCACGACCGCGGCGAGGATGTAGACCAGGATCGGAATCCCGAGCACCTTGCGCGCCGCGATGTCGTTGATGAAGGTGCTGCTCGACACCTGGGTCTGCTTGTTCGAGATCGACGCCGCGAGCCCGCGGGCGGCCACCAGCATCGCGAGCGTCGCGATGAAGGGCACCAGCCGCCCGTACGAGATCAGCACGCCGTTGACGAGACCGACGCAGATGCCCACCACGATGGCCGCGAAGATCATGCCGCCGGCGCCGTAGCTCTGGGTGGCCACCGTGGTGCACCAGACCCCGGCCAGCGCCACGATCGCGCCGACCGAGAGGTCGATCCCGCCGCCGATGATCACGAAGGTCATGCCGACCGTGACCACGCCGACGACGGAGGCGAGCTGCAGGATCGCCAGGATGTTGTTCCAGACCCAGGTCGGATCGTCGTAGAGGTCGGGTTTGGTGATCGCCCCTACCGCGATGAGCGCGACCAGCACCCCGATCAGACCGAGGTTGCGCTTGGCCCCGTCGCCGCCATCACCCCGCCACCAGGAGAGCCGATTGCCGGTCGGGGCCGCCTTCTCGCCGGCCGCCGCCGTCTCCGCCGGATCCACCGGCGGCGACTGCGCCGGCAGCTGAGCTGCCCGCTCCGGCGTCGCGGTGGGAGTCACGTCACTCATGCCGGTGCGCCTTCCATCAGGGACCCCGCCATGACGAGGTCGAGCACGGTGTTCTCGTCGAGTTCGCCGGCCGGGGCCTCGCGGACGACCCGCCCCTCCCGCATCACCAGCACCCGGTCGGCCAGGCCGAGCACCTCGGGTACCTCGCTGGAGACCAGCAGCACCCCGACGCCCTGGGCGGCCAGCGCCCGGATGACCTGGTACAGCTCCGCCCGGGCGCCGATGTCCACGCCCCGGGTCGGCTCGTCGAGCAGAAGGAGCTTGGTGTCGCCGAGCAGCCAGCGCCCGACCACCACCTTCTGCTGGTTGCCACCGGACAGGGTGCGCACCGGCCGCCGGACGTCGCGCGGTCGCAGCTCCAGGCTCTCGGCGATCCGGTCCGCCTCGGCCCGCTCGGCGCCCGCGTCGGTGAAGCCGAGCCGGGCGTAGCGGCCGAAGGTGGCCAGGGTGACGTTGCGGTAGATCGGCTCACCGAGCAGCAGCGCCTGGCTCTTGCGCTCCTCCGGCGCCATGCCCATCCCGGCCCGTACCGCCGCGCCGACACTGCCGGCCCGCAGCGCCTTGCCGGCCATCCGAACCGTGCCGGCCTCGGCCCGGCGGGCGCCGTAGATCGTTTCCAGCAGCTCGGAGCGGCCGGAGCCGACCAGGCCGGCGATGCCCACGATCTCACCGGCCCGCACGCTGAGCGACACGTCGGCGAACTCGCCCGGCCGGGTCAGCCCCTCGACCTCGAGCAGCTCGGCGCCGGCCGCGGCTTGCGCCGGGCGCTCCGGGAAGACGTACTCGATGGTCCGGCCGGTCATCCGACTGACCAGGTCGCGGGTCGGGGTCTCGCGGGCCGGCAGGTTCGCCGCGGTGGTCCGGCCATCCTTCAGCACGGTGACCCGGTCGCCGATCTCGCGGATCTCCTCCAGCCGGTGGGAGATGTAGATGACGGCGATGCCCTGCGCGGTCAGCTCCCGGATGATCCGGAACAGGTTGCCGACCTCGTCGTGGGCCAGCACGGCGCTCGGCTCGTCCATGATGATCAGGCGTGCCTCGTGCGACAGCGCGCGGGCCATACTGACGATCTGCTTACCGGCCGCCGGCAGCGCCCGGACCATCCGCCCCGGCGGGATCTCGGCGTGGCCGAGCCGGCCGAGGATCTGCCGGGTCCGCCGGGCCATGTGCCCGCGGCGGACGAAGCCCAGCCGGCGCGGCTCGTGGCCGAGGAAGGCGTTCTCCCCCACCGAGAGGTCCTCGACCAGGTCCAGCTCCTGGTAGATCGTGGCGATGCCGGCACGCATGGCGGCCTGCGGGTTCGCGAAGGTGACCGGCTCGCCCCGCCACTCGACCTGGCCGGAGTCCGGCAGGTGCACCCCGGCCAGCACCTTGATCAGGGTGGACTTGCCGGCGCCGTTCTGGCCGAGCAGGCAGTGCACCTCGCCGGCGCGGACCTCCAGCTGCACCCCGTCGAGAGCGCGGACGCCCGGGAAGGTCTTGACCACGTCGGTGAGGCGGAGCACCACCTCACCCGCGACGGTGTCGGCCGGGGCCTCGACCAGCGGGGCGTCGGGCGCCACGCCCTCCGCGCCGCCGTCCACCTCGGATGGTTCCCGCTCGCTCACCACGCCCTCCTCCCGCTCGGTCACAGTGCCTCTTCCCGCTCGTTCACAGCGCTGCCGCAGATCGCGACCGCGGGGCCCGCAAACCCGGCTCACTCCTCGCGCTCACGACGCCTCCCCGAAGGCCACGTCGCTCGCGAGCACGGCCGCGCCGGCGACGCCGGCCCGCGGGCCGAGTTCGGAGAGGACGACAGGCAGGTTGCCGGTGGCCAGCGGCAGCGACCGGCGGTAGACCACGCTGCGGATCTCGGCGAGCAGAATGTGCCCGAGCTGGGCGAGCCCGCCGCCGATCACGATCATCGACGGGTTGGTGAAGCTCACCAGCCCGGCCAGTACGCCGCCGACCCGCCGGCCGCCGTCCCGGATCAGCTGGATGCAGGTCACGTCCCCCTCGACCGCGCCCTCGGCGACGTCGAGGGCGGTCACCATGCCGTGTGCGGCCATCCGCTCGGCGAGCGCCGGCGACATGCCGCTGCGCGCCGCGACGGTCGCGTCCTTGGCCAGGGCGGCACCGCTGAACAGCGCCTCCAGGCAGCCCGCGTTGCCGCAGGAGCACATCGGGCCGTGCGGGTCGACCTGGATGTGGCCGATGTCGCCGGCGCAGCCGTCGGTGCCCCGGTAGACCTCGCCGCTGAGATAGATGCCGCAGCCGATGCCGGTGCCGATCTTGACGAAGAGGAAGTCGTCCACCGAGTGGGCGACTCCGCCGTGCCGCTCGCCGATCGCCATGATGTTGACGTCGTTGTCGACCACCGCCGGGCAGCCGTGCTCCCGGGTGAGCAGCTCACGCACCGGGTGGCGGTCCCAGCCCGGCATGATCGGTGGCGACACCGGCACGCCGTCGCGGAAGCTGACCGGCCCGGGAACGCCCACGCCGACCGCGTCCAGCCGCTCGTACGCGCCGTCCACCTTGGCCTTGTGCAGCAGCTCGTTGACCCGTTGCAGGGTCGCCTTCGGGCCGGAGCGGATGTCGGCCGGCTCCGCGTACGCCGCGACCGGCTCCAGCCGGCCGTTGACCACCTCGACGTCGATGGAGCTGGCGCCCAGGTCGACGGCGGCGAAGCGCAGGTGTGGGCTGAGCTCCACCAGGGTGGAGCGGCGTCCGCCCCGGGAGGCGGCCAACCCGGCCTCGGCGACGTAGCCGAGAGCGACCAGCCGCTCCAGCTCGGCCAACAGCCGGGGGCGGGGCATCTGCAACCGGTCGCCCAGCTCGGCCCGGGAGACCGCGCCCTCGTCGCGCAGCAACCGCAGGAGGCGGACGTGCAGCGGGTCTTCCGTCCGCACCGGGACTCACCTCCGCATCGCGGGTCTTTCACATCGACGCCACGTCGATGTGTTGTGTCCGACACAGTAGGAGCGTTCCGCGCTACATGTCCAGAGCTTCAGCCAATCTGACTCCAACTTTTGTCCGAACGAACAAAAGCTAATAGTGGATCAAGGAAAGCCTCCGGCCAGACGAACGCCTCCGACCTCCTGCTGCGCGCCGTTCCGGTCCTCGGGACACGACGAGAGAGTGGCCGCCCGGGCGGGCGGCCACTCTCTCGGGAAACCTGCGTCTCCCCCTCGCTCAGCGGCGGCGGTCGGCGGAGTTCCGCTTCTTCCGGAGCTTGCGGTCGTCGCGCAGCTCGACGTACGGCTCTTCGTCGGCCGAGTGGCCCGCCGCGATGGCCCGGCTGCGCTCCAGCTCGGCGTCGAACTCCGCGCCGAGCAGGATCGCGATGTTGGTCAACCAGAGCCAGACCAAGAAGATGATCACGCCGGCCACCGCGCCGTACGTCTTGTTGTACGAGCCGAAGTTCGAGACGTAGACGGCGAAGAGCCCGGAGACCACCAACCAGATCACCACCGCCAGCACCCCACCGGGGCTGACCCAGCGGAACCCGCCGTGCCGGGCGTTCGGCGAGGCCCAGTAGAGGATGGCGAACATCAGGCTGACCAGGACCAGGAGCACCGGCCACTTGGCGATGTTCCAGATCGTCACTGCGGTCGACCCCAGGCCGATCGCGTCCCCCACCTGCTCCGCCAGGCGCCCGGTGAAGACCACGATCACCGCGCTGACCAGCAGCATCACGCCGATCACCGCGGTCACGCCGACCCGGATCGGCAGCGTCTTCCAGATCGGCCGCCCCTCCGGCACGTCGTAGATGGCGTTGGAGGCGCGCATGAAGGCCGCGATGTAGCCGGAGGCGGACCAGAAGGCACCGAGCAGACCGAGCACCGCCGCCACGCTCGCCAGCCCGCCGGACTTCTGCGCCTGCCCGATCGCGTCCACGATGATCGTCTGGATGTTGCCCTCAGGTACCGCCTGGTTGACGGTGTCGGTGACGCCCTTGGTGACGTCCGGCCCGAGCAGGCCGAGGATCGAGATCAGCACCAGCAGGCCGGGGAAGATCGAGAGCACCCCGTAGTAGGTCAGCGCGGCCGCCCAGTCCGTCAGGTTGTCGTCCTGGAACTCCCGGACCGTCCGGCGCAGCGCCGCCTTCCACCCGGTGCCGGGCAGCGCCGTGGGGCTCTGCGGGCCCTCGTCGGGCCCGACCGGCCCCCGGTCCCGGCCCGGCTGGCCACCGGTGTGGGAGCGCTCGTCGGCCGGTTCCCCGGCCGACCGGGCACCGGCGTCCCCGCGGGGACGCCCACCCCGGGCGGAAGACTCGTCGGCGGCCATTCGCCCCTCCTCGTTGTCGGCGATGCCCTCAGGACATGCCCCGACGAAGCAGCGGGTAACCACCTACTTGTAGAGCAGCCGGCCCATCCGCCTTGAGGCCACCACCAGCCCCAGCGCCATCACCACGACCAGGTAGAACACGTCGAGCAACCAGGACCAACCGGCGGTGCCGAGCGAGACGCCCCGGATCAGGTGCACCGCCCGGTAGAGCGGGGTCACCTCGACCAGCCAGCGCAGCACGGCCGGGTAGGCCTCGGCGGGGACGAAGGTGCCGGAGAAGAGGAAGAGGGTGAACTGGGCGGAGCCCATCAGGTCGAAGTCCTGCCAGCTGCGCATGAATGTGGAGAGCGCCATGCCGAGCGCGCCGAAGGCGAAGCCGACCAGCACCGCGGCCGGGAACGCGGTCGCCGCTCTCGCGACGGTGGTCAGGTCGAGCGACGCCATCACCACCAGGAACGCGGCGGAGTAGGCGCTGCCGCGTAACATCGCCCAGCCCAACTCGCCGAGCGCGATCTCGAACGGCTGCACGGGGGTCGCTATGACCCCGTCGTACAGCTTCATGTACTTCATCTTTCCGAAGAAGTTGAAAGTGGTCTCGGCGAGCGCGCCGGTCATCGCCGACGAGGCGAGCATCGCCGGGGCGACGAACGCCGCGTAGCTGACCACCTGGCCGCCGGGCAGCGTGAGGTCGCCGACCAGCCCACCGACACCCACCCCGATGGAGAAGAGGTAGAGCAGCGGCTCGACGAAGCCGGAGATGAGCAGCAGCCAGTAGACCGACTTCAGCGCCGCGACGTTGCGCTCGGCCACCGAGACCGACCGCCGGGACGCGGCGGAGACGTCGACCAGCCGGGGCAGGACCAGACTGACCACAGCGAACCCTTCCTAGACGACGAGCCGGCGGCGGAAGACCGCGCGGGCCAGCAGCCACCCGCCCAGCGCCCAGGCCGCGAGGTAGAGCAGGTGCCCGGCGACCGACCACTGCGGAGCGACGCCGAGGGTCGCCGCCCGACACAGGTCGACGGCGTGCCAGAGCGGCGTCGCGTAGGCCAGCCAGCGCAGCGCCTCGGGCAGGCTCTCGACCGGGAAGAAGACGCCGGCGAAGAGCGACATCGGGATGACCGCGAAGCGGAACAGCATGGCCAGCCAGCTGTCGCTGGACACCGCGGCGCTGTAGGCGAAGGTGGGCGCGGCGACGGCCAGCCCGAGCAGCGCCACCACCGGCACGACCGCCACCGCCCAGGGCGACCGGAGCGCGCCGAACAGCCCGGTGATCAGCAGGAACGCGGCGATGGTGGTGAGCACCCGGAACAGCACGTAGAGCAGGTGCCCGGCCAGGATGTCGCCGACCCGCAGCGGGGCCGCGCTCTGCGCGAAGTAGGTCTTGATCCATTGAAAGTTGCTGAACACCGGCCAGGTCGAGTCGCCGATGGCCACCTGCAACGCGGTCGAGGCGATCAGCCCGGGCACCAGCCAGTCGAGGTAGGGCACCCCACCGACGCCCTGGTCGATGTAGGCGCCGACGCCGACCCCGAAGCCGAGCACGGTCAGCACCGGCAGCAGGAACGAGGAGAAGACACCGGCCCGCCAGGTGCGCCGGTAGCCGACCAGGAAGTAGTGGAGCACGGCCAGCGCGGGCACCCGGGGCAGCGCAGGCCGGACCCGACCCGCCGACGGCGTCACGCCCACCACGATCACCACCCTGACTCGCCGTCCGCTCGCTGCGACCTTCCTACCCCCGGGGTACGACAGGCCCGAGCCACCCTACGACCACCCGGTGCGGGTGTCGCGGCAGTTTCCGCTCCGGCCGCGCTGACGGAAGCGGCAGCTGCCCGTTCCGGTGGACAGCCTTAATCTACATAGGTAGCCTTGTTCCCGTGGAACCGCTCGGACGGATCGGCGGCGCGACCGTCGACGTGCTGCGCGTGCTGCTCGACAGCGAGCAGCCGCGCTGGGGTCTGGAGATCATCAAGTTGACCGGCCGCCCCTCCGGCAGCGTCTACCCCCTGCTGGAACGGCTGGAGCGGCACGGCTGGGTGACCTCCACCTGGGAGGCGGAGACCGAGCGGCGGGGGCCCCGGCGCCGGATGTACCAGCTCACCGCCGAGGGCGCCGGTGAAGCGCGCCGGGTCTGCGCCCGAGCGACCGCGGGGCGCGCCACGCTCCGGCCCACCCGCCCCCGGGAGGCCTGATGAATCGGCTGGCCGCGGCCCTCGTCCGCTGCGCGGCGGCGCTCCTGCCCGACGCGGGGCAGCGGGCGCGCCACCTCGAACAGTGGCTGGCCGACGTGCGCGACGCCGCCGAACTCGACCTGTCACCGGTGCGGATCGCGGCGGGAATCGTCGTCGCCGCCGCCCGGATCGCCATCACCACCCGGAAGGAGCCGTCCATGCTTCCCATCGGCCCGCTCGCCCTCGCCCTGCGCCTCGTCGGCGGTCCCACCGCCCGCCGCCGCGCCGTCGCTCTCGCCGCCCTGTCCACGATGGCCGTGCTGGCCGGCGTCGGGGTGTTGCTCGTCCAGTGAAGGCTGGCCGCCCACTACCGCGCCGCGCTCGCCGAAGCCCGGTCGGTGGCTGGTGCGGCCCGGTTCAGCCGCGGGCCGCCCGAGCCAACGCCCGGAGCGCGTAGCCGAGCAGCAGCACGCCGGTGCCGGTGCCCACCACCAGACCCGCCGACACCCCCGTCGCCAGCCCCGTCAACAGCCCCGCCAGCGCGACCGCGCAGATCGCCACCCCGAGCGGGCGCAGCAGCGGGTCGCCCAGCAGCGGGGCGAGCGGGAAGAAGTGCAGCCCCACCACGGCGCAGACGAGCACCGGGACGAACTCCGACCAGCCGGCGGCGGCCAGCGCCACGGCACCCAGCCCGGCGAGGGCGAACTCGGCGACGACGATCAGCAGGTAGCGACGGCCCGCCGCCCGGTCACGCGGCCCGGTTTCCGCGCCCCGGGACCGGGCTGTGACGATCCCTCCGCCGACGGCGGTGAGCAGGGCGGCCACGCTGCCGGCCAGCAGTGCGCCGCGCAGCGGCTGCTCCGCGGCCGGCACGCTGAACCAGACGGTGGCGAAGATGCCGAGATAGAGCGCACCGAGCCCGTCCTGACGCCGCAACCGACCCTCCACAACAGACACCCGAACCCCCGCTCGCCCTGCCCGGGCCACCGGCGGCCGGGACTCCGGGATGCTACGCCCCGGCCGGCCGCCGGACGGTGCGGCGTCTCAGTCGACCAGCGTGCGGCCGGTGAGGTGCAGGAAGACGTCCTCCAGACTGCTGCGCCGGACCAGCACGTTGGCCGGGGTGAGGCCTCGGGCCTGCACCTCGACCAGCGCCGCGTCGCCGTCGGAGACGTAGAGCAGGATCCGGTCGGGCAGCACCTCGACCCGCTCCCCCAGCCCGCTGAGCTTGCCGGCGAACGCCTCCTGCGACTCGGCGGCGAAGCGCAGCTCCACCACCTCGCGGGTGGAGTGCAGCTCGATCAGCGACCGGGGCGACCCCTCGGCGACGATTCGGCCGCCGTCCATCACCACCAGCCGGTCGCAGAGCTGCTCGGCCTCGTCCATGTAGTGGGTGGTCAGCACCAGCGTCACACCCTGTTGCTTGAGCCGGAAGAGCCGTTCCCAGACCAGGTGCCGGGCCTGCGGATCGAGCCCGGTGGTCGGCTCGTCGAGCAGCACGATCTCGGGCTCGTTGACCAGCGCGCGGGCGATGGTGAGCCGGCGCTTCATGCCGCCGGAGAGCGGCTCGACCTTGCTGTCGGCCCGCTCGGCGAGCTGGACGAAGTCGAGCAGCTCAGTGGCCCGCTCCCGGGCCACCCGGCGGGAGATGCCGAAGTAGCGGGCGTAGGTGGTGAGGTTCTCGCGGACGGTGAGCTCGGGGTCGAGATTGTCCAGCTGTGGGCAGACCCCGAGCCGGGCCCGGATCGCCGGCCCGTCACGAACCGGATCCATGCCGAGGATGCGCAGCTCGCCACCGGTGGGCGGCGAGGTGCAGCCGACCATCCGCATGGTGGAGGACTTGCCGGCGCCGTTGGGGCCGAGGAAACCGAACGCCTCGCCCGGCTGCACGTCGACGTCGATGCCGTCGACGGCGGTGAAGTCGCCGAACCGCTTCACCAGCCCTCGGGCCCGGATGAGTGGTTGAGCAGTGGTCACCGCCCGACCCTAGCCACCGGGTCCGACAGCTCCACCCCATTTATCCCCGCCGCGCCGCCCCCGCCGGCAGCGCATTGACGTGTATCGTCCCTTCGTGTCGCCCACCCGTTCCCCCGACGGCTCGCCGCCGAAGCCGCGTCCGGACGGCTCGACCGGTGCCGGAACCGGCCCGGACGACGCCGGGGCAGCCCCGCGACCAGCGCCCGCGCCCACCGCGGAGACCGTCACCGCACACGCCGGCGACCCATCCGATCCGACCGCCGGCCCACCTTCGGCGACCGCGCCCGAGACCACCGCCGCACCCGCCGACAACCCGCCCGGCCGCACCGCACCGGCGACTCGTGCCAGCCCCGAAAGGGAAGCCGCCGACGAGCCGGACGCCACCGCGACCCGCGACGACCCGCCGCCCGCACTGGAGCGATCCCTCGACACGGCGGGCCCGGCCAGCCGGACCGTCGACGACGGGGCGACCCGTTCCGGCGCGCCGGCCGGGGTGCCCGAGCTGGCCGCGCAGTTCGAGGACGAGAAGCCCGGCCGGGTGTTGGCCGGGCCGATCGGCCTGCTGTTCGGCGGGATGGCGCTGGCGGTGGGCGCGCTCGCCCTCTGGCAGGTGTTCCGGCCGTTGCCGCAGGGCAGCAAGTACTACCTGATCATCTTCCTGGCCGGGATCCTGCCGCTGGTCTTCCTCGCCTACCCGGCCGATCTGCGGCTCCGACGACGCCACGCACCCCGGCCCGTGGCGGCCCGGACGCGGCCCAGCGTGGCCGACTGGGCGCTGGCCCTGCTGGCGCTGGCCGCCTGCCTCTATCCGGTGCTGCCGCTGTCGCTCGGCTCCGGTGGCGGCGGTTACGACGCCTTCCTCGACCGGCAGGGCCTGCTCGCGCCGGTCGACCTGGTCATGGGCACGGTGCTGCTGCTGTTGCTGCTGGAGGCGTGCCGGCGGACCACCGGCTGGGTCCTGCCCGCGGTCTGCCTGCTCTTCCTCGGCTACGGCTACTACGGTGGGCTGCTGCCGCAGTCCTGGCCGGTGGCCCACGCGGGGCTCGACTTCAGCCAACTGGTCGACGCCTTCTACAACTCCGACAGCGGTTTCTACGGCACCCCGCTCGACGTCGCCGCCTCGTACATCGTGCTCTTCACCATCTACGGCGCGGTGCTCGACCTCTCCGGCGCCGGCCGGTTCTTCGTGACGCTCTCCACCGCCGCGTTCCGCCGCTCGCGCACCGCCGCCGGGCGCACCGCGGTCGCCTCCGGGTTCCTGCTCGGCACCGTCTCCGGCTCCGGGGCCGCGACCACCGTGAGCATCGGCGCGGTCACCTGGCCGATCCTGCGACGGGCCGGCTACCCCCCGGAGCGGGCCGGCGGCATGCTGGCCGCGGCCGGCGTCGGCGCGATCCTCTCGCCGCCCACCCTGGGCGCGGCGGCGTTCATCATCGCCGAGTACCTGGGCGTCTCCTACCTGCAGGTGCTCGGCTGGGCGACCGTGCCGACCATCCTCTACTACCTCGGCATCCTGCTCTCCGTGGAGATCGACGCCCGGCGTTCCGGCGTACGGCCGGTGCTGCTCGACGCCGTCTCGCCGTGGCGGCTGCTGGCCCGGTTCGGCTACCACTTCGCCTCGCTGCTCGTCATCATCGCGCTGCTCGCGGTGGGCGTCTCGGCGACCCGGGCGGTGGTCCTCGCCACGGCCCTGGCGGCCGTGCTCTCCTTCCTGGACCGCGCCCACCGGCTCACCCCGTTGCGGGCGCTGACCGCCCTGGTCACCGGCGTGCGCGGGGTGCTGGCCGTGGCCGCCGTCTGCGCCGCCGCCGGAATCATCACGGCGACCACCACCAAGACGGGCCTCGGCCCGCAGGCCGCCGCGCTGCTCGTGGACGGTGCCCAGGCGGTCACCTCGGACCCGACCCTGGTGCTGATGCTGACCGCGGTGCTCGCCGCCGTCGCGCTCAGCCTGCTGGGGCTCGCCGTGCCGGTCACCGCCTCGTTCGTGATCGGTTGGGTGATCATCGGACCGGCCCTGATCGACCTGGGGGTGGCGACCCCGGCGGCGGCGATGTTCGTCTTCTACTTCGCGGCGCTCTCCGAGGTGTCCCCACCGACCGCGCTCGCCGCCGTCGCCGCCGCCGCGGTGACCGGCGGGCGGCTGGTGCCGACCATGTGGCAGACCCTGCGCTACGCGCTGCCGGCGTACCTGACCCCGATCGCCTTCGTGATCACGCCCGCCGGGCTCGGGCTGCTCGGCATCGGCGGCCCGCAACGGATCGTCCTCGCCGGCACGGTCATCGCGCTCAGTGTCGCCGTGCTCGCCGTGGCGGCGGGCGGCTGGCTGCCCGGGGTGGGCCCGGCCGGGGTGCCGGAACGCCTGCTCGCCGCGCTCGCCGGGGTGACCCTGCTCTGGCTCGAACCCGTGCCCGTGGCGGTCGGCCTCGCGTTGGCCGCGCTCGCGGTGACGGGGGTGTTCGTACGACGCGGATCCGCCGGCCGGACCGGCGGGCCGCGGGCCGGATCACCGGCGGAGCTCAGGGAGGTAGGACAGTGAGCGGGATCAAGCTTCGGCTCGGCGCCGGCGTCGGCGTGCTCGCCCTCGTCGCCGCGGGCACGGTGGGCTGCGGTGGCAAACAAGGCGGCGCGGCCCGCGACGACACCGCCAGCGAGGTCACCTGCGAGGTGACCCGGGACACCCGGGTCGGCATCGCGACCGGCAACGCGACGGGCGTCTACTACGTGGTCGGCAACGCCCTGGCCGGCCAACTCTCCGGCGCCACCGGCGGCAGGCTGACCGGCACCGCCGCCGAGACCGGCGCTTCGGTGCAGAACGTCGAGCAGCTGGTCGCCGGCCAGTACGACGTCGCCTTCTCACTCTTCGACACCGCCGTCAACGCGGTGCAGGGCAAGGGCAGCTTCACCGCCGCCCAGCCGGTCGAGGCACTGGCCCGGATCTACGACAACTACACCCAGGTGGTCGTACGCAACGACGCGGGCATCGCCTCGGTCGCCGACATGAAGGGCAAGCGGATCTCCACCGGCTCGCCCAAGTCCGGCACCGAGGTGATCGCCAACCGGCTGTTCGAGGCGGCCGGCCTCGACCCGGCCAAGGACGTCCAGGCGCAGCGGCTCGACCTCACCAAGACGGTCGAGGGGATGAAGGACGGCAGCATCGACGGCTTCTTCTGGTCCGGCGGGCTGCCCACCGGCGGGGTGACCGACCTGTTCACCACGGCCGGCGACCAGGTGCGGTTCCTCGACGTCACGCCGCTGCTGCCGAAGATGGCCGAGCTGAACCCGGCCTACCAGGCGGGCACCATCGGTCGGGACGCGTACCGCACGGCGGCCGACACCCCGACCATCGTGGTGCCGAACGTGCTGCTGGTGCGCAAGGATCTCGACGCCGACGTCGCCTGCGCCATCACCCGGACGGTGTTCGAGAAGAAGGACGCGCTGGCCCAGGCGAACCCGGCGGCCAAGGGCATCAGCCTGGAGAACGCCCGCCGGACCGACCCGGTGCCGCTGCACCGCGGCGCGGACAAGGCCCTGGCGGACCTCGGGGCGCGCTGAGCGAACTCGGGCGGGCCGCTCCCGCCGGTCGACGGTCGGGCGTCGCCCCGGCCGGTCAGATGTCGGCGGGAGCGGTCGCGGCCTTCGCGGTGGCGACCAGCCGGTCGGTCTCGGCGATGAGCTCGGCGTCGTCCACCGGGCTGCCCGGGTCGTAGCGGACCGTCCAGGTCAGGCCGTCCACTCCGGACACGCGACGGGCGGCGATCCGGCCGGCGCCGCCGGGCATCGAGTGGTGCTGGGTGTACGCGACCGAGCGGGTGACCCGGGCCCGCACCTGGTGCGGCAGGTCACCCGGGTCGAGCAGCAGGTAGGTCTCCGCGGGACAGTCGGCGACGACCAGGTAGCCGTCCCGCTCGGCGACCCGCTCGGCCGGGGTGACGGTCAGCTCCCGCCCGGACCAGACCGCCTTGAGCAGGTCGTGCCAGCCCAGCCGGTGCCCCCGACCGGGCAGCCAGAGCCCGAGGTTGCTGGCCACCAGCACGCCGTCGCCCTCGCCGTTGCCGGCCGCCGCCCAGGCCAGCACCCGTTCGTCGGGGGCCAGTGGCGGCCGGTCGGCCGGGGGCAGCTTGGGCCGGCGGTTGAACAGTCCCATCTAGAGCCCTCCCGCGGCCTGTTCCCGCAGCGCCCGGGCGTGCTGCTCCAACGACAGCAGCTCGCCGAAGAGCGCGAAGTATTCGTCCTTGTTGTTGACCGGGTTGATCCGCTGGATGCGCGACTTGAGATCACGGATCCGGCCGGTCACCGAACCCCACTGCACCCGGGCCATGGTCACCGAGACGTACCGCGGATCCGGGTCGCCGTCGATCCGCAACGGCTCGACGGCCAGCTCACCGACGAGGGCCTGGGCGGCGAGATCGGGGCAGACGTCGCGGACCGACTCGATCCACACCGCGCCGCCGGTGGCCGCCGCGGCTCCGCCGGCCGCCGCGATCGCCTCGCGCACCGCCACGTGCACCGGGTGCCGGTACTCCGCCGCCTCGACCGCGTCGAACATCGGCCCGGCCAGCACCGGCTGCTGGAGGGCCAGCTTCAGCGCCTCCCGCTCGACCATCGACTGAGGGCTCTCCACCGCCGGCTCGGCGACCGCGACGGACCGGGCGGCGACCGGGGCGGGCGCCTCCCGGCCGGCGGGAGCCGACGCGGCGGCCAGCACCGCCCGCTGCACCGGCTCGATCTCCATGCCGAGGTCGCCGGCGAGCTTGCGGACGTACTCCGGGCGCTTCTCCCGGTCCTTGAGCTTGGCCACCAGCGGCGCGGCCCGGCGCATCGCCTCGACCCGGCCGTCGACGGTGTCCAGGTCGTAGCGGCTGATCATGTGCCGCAGCGCGAAGTCGACGAGCGGCTCGCGGCGGGCGACCAGGTCACGGACGGCGAGGTCGCCCTTGGCCAGTCGCAGCTCGCACGGGTCCATGTTGTCGGGGCTGACCGCGATGAAGGTACGCCCGACGAAGCGCTGGTCGTCGTCGAAGGCGCGCAGCGCGGCCTTCTGCCCGGCGGCGTCGCCGTCGAAGGTGAAGATGATCTCGCCGGCCACCGCGTCGGTGTCGAGCAGCAGCCGGCGCAGCACCCCGATGTGGTCGGCGCCGAAGGCGGTGCCGCAGGTGGCCACGGCCGTCGTCACCCCGGCCAGGTGGCAGGCCATCACGTCGGTGTAGCCCTCGACCACGACCACCTTGCCCTGCTTGGCGATCTCCCGCTTTGCCTGGTCGATGCCGTAGAGGACGTGTGACTTCTTGTAGATCGGGGTCTCGGGGGTGTTGAGGTATTTCGGGCCGTCGTCGTCGTCGAAGAGCTTGCGGGCGCCGAAGCCGATCACGTCGCCGGTGAGGTCGCGGATCGGCCAGAGCAGCCGCCGGCGGAACCGGTCGATCAGCGAACCCGACCGGGCCGGGCGGGACAGCCCGGCGGTGACCAACTCGTCGTGGGTGAAGCCCTGCTGGCGCAGGTGCTTGGTGAGCAGATCCCAGGCCTCGGGGGCGAAGCCGCAGCCGTAGCGCTCGGCGGCCGCCCGGTCGAAGCCGCGCTGCGCGAGGAACTCGCGGGCCGGCCGGGCGCCGGCGGTGGTGAGCTGGGACCGGTAGAACTCGACCGCGGCGGCGTGCGCGGCGACCAGCCGCTGCCGCTGCCCCTGCTGGGGGCGGCTACGCGGGGCCGGGGTGTCGCCCTCCACGTAACGCAGCTGGATACCGGCGCGGGCGGCGAGCCGTTCGACCGACTCGACGAAGCTCAGGTGGTCGGCGTCCATCAGGAACTTGATGGCGTCGCCGCCGGCCCCGCAGCCGAAGCAGTACCAGACGTTGCGCGCCGGAGAGACGTTGAACGAGGGGCTCTTCTCGTCGTGGAACGGGCAGAGCCCCTTGAGGTTGCCGCCACCGGCGGACTTCAGGGTCACCGTCTCGGAGATGACGTCCGCGATCGAGGTGCGCTCGCGGACCAGCGCGATGTCCTCGTCCCGGATCCGGCCAGCCATGGATGCACCCCCTCGGCCTACATCCTGCCCTGCCGGGCCGACGATCCGCCGCCGGGGGCGCGCCGGGTGAGCCGGATCGCGTGCGGCTTGCCCGTTTCCGTCCCGACCACCGACTCGCTGCGGCGAGCATAGGCAGATGGGGGCGCAACAGGGCGGTGCGGCACGGTGGGGCCGACTGGCCGGCCGGGTGGTCGCACGTCGACCGACAGCCACCGTCGACGAGGCCGGCCACCGGCACGCCACCTGGTTCGAACTCTTCTTCGACGTGATCTTCGTCTTCGCGCTGGCAGCCGTGGTGGACCGGCTCGGCGAGGACACGACCCCCCACGCGCGGAGCGTGATCACCGTGTTCGGGCTCTTCCTGGTGGTGCAGTGGGCCTGGGTGGGGCACGCCTACTACGCCACCCGGTACGAATCCGATGATCTGTCGCACCGGTTGTTGCTGCTGCTCGCGCTGCTCGGCGCCGGGGCGATCACCCTCGGCGTGGACGAGGTGCCCACCGGCGAGATGCTGCCGGTCGGCTACCTGATCGTCCGGGGCGTGCTGCTCCTGCTCTACCTGCGGGCCCGCCCCACCACCCAGGCGGCTCGGGCGGGCACCCTCGTCTACCTGATCGGCTTCGGGATCGGCTGGCTGATCTGGCTGGCCTCGCTGGCCGTGCCCGGCCATCTGCGGCCGGTGTTCTGGATCGTCGGAACGACGGTCGAGCTCGCCACGCCCTGGGTCGGCTACCGCTGGCTGAGCCGGTGGCCGGTGGACGTCCGGCACCTGCCGGAGCGGGTCGGCCAGTTCATCATCATCGTGCTCGGCAGCACGGTGGCGAACCTGCTCGCCACCGTGCCGGACCACCCGGACCAGAAGATGGCCCTCACCGCGGCGCTGGCCCTCATCGTGCCGGCGGCGATCTGGTGGATCTACGCCACCTTCGTCACCAGCGGCATTCCGATCCACCGGCTGCGCGGTGGTCAGCCCTACACCTACCTGCACTACCTGCTCGGCGGCGGCCTGCTGCTGCTCGGGTGGGCGCTCGGGCAGGTGGTCCGGGCGGTCCACGCCGAGACGCTCCTGACCGATGAGCTTCGGTTGCTGCTCGCCGGCTCGGCCTCCCTCTGGCTCGTCTGCGGGCTCGGCCTGTACTGGCTGTCGATCCGGGTCTCGCGCCGCGCCACGCTCATCGCCGGGGCCGGCGTCGCCTCGATCTGGGCGATCGCCCTGACCGTCTCCTCGCCGTTTCTGATGCTGGCGTTGCTCAGCGCGGCGATCGCCGGGTACGCGGTGCTGTTCACCGCCCTGCTGGGCGGGGAACGGCCGGAGCAGGGGGTGGCGCTCACCGCTGCCGACTGACCGGCATCGCGATCGTCGCCGCCCGGCGGCTCGGACCCGCGGTCAGGCGGCGACGGTCTCCTCGGCCTCGGCCTGCCGGTTCCACTCGGGCTTGCTGGCTCGCCAGCCCTCGTCGTCCATGCCCCGTCGCCAGTAACCGGAGATGGAGAGCAACTCCCGGGCCACTCCCCGCTCGATCCGGAGCAGCCGGCGCAGCTCCTTGACGAAGGTCGCCTCGCCGTGCACGAACGCGTGCACAGAGCCGGCCGGGAAGTCCAGCGCCCGCACCGCGGCGACCAGCGCCGCGCCGACCGGCCGGTCGCCCCGGTGCAGCCAGGTCAGCTCCACGGCGCCCGGGCTGGGCAGCGGCTGCTCCTCCTCCGGGCCGCTGATCTCGACCAGCACCCGGGCCGGAGCGCCGAGCGGGAGCCGCTCCAGGGCCGCGGCGATCGCCGGCAACGCGCTCTCGTCGCCGACCAGCAGGTGCCAGTCGGCCTCCGGGCTCGGGGCGTACCCGCCGCCCGGCCCGACGAAGTGCACCGGGTCGCCCGGGCGCAGCGCCGCCGCCCACGGGCCGGCCAGCCCCTCGTCGCCGTGGTGGACCACGTCGACGGTGAGCTCCCCGGCGATCGGATCCCACGCCCGAACGGTGTACGTGCGCAACCGGGGCCACTGCTCGCGGGGTCGCTCGCGGCGGATCGCCTCCAGGTCGAGCGGGGTCGGCAGGGTCATGCCGTGCGCCGGGAACACCACCTTGATGTAGTGGTCGGTGAACTGGCCCACCGGCAGCCCGGCGAGCTGCTCGCCACCGAGGACCAGCCGGATCAGGTGCGGGGTGGGCCGCCCGGTGCGCAGGACCCGGGCGGACGTGACCTTCGTACGGCGCTCCGTCATGCTGGTTAGGTTAGCCTAACTAGCTGGGTCACCGACCGGCGGTACGCCCCGGCGGACCAGGCGGGTGTGCCAGGCCACCGCGGCCGGATCGGTCAGCGAGGCGATCTGGTCGATCACCACCCGCAACCGGGCGGGCTCGTCCGGGGCCGCCGCCCACAGCGGGGCGAAGACCAGGTCCAGCCCGTCCGGCGCCCGCTCGACCAGGGTGGCGACCAGTTCGGCGAGGATCTGCCGCTGCCGCTCGTAACGCCCGCGCGACCCCGGTCGGCGCATCACGTAACGCAGCGCGATGCCCTTGAGCAGCGCGCACCGCGCCCGGACCGGTCGGGGCACCACCAGGTCGGCGGCGTAGCGGCGGTGCGGGCCGGGGCCGAACCGCTGCTGGGTGGCGGCCACCGCGGCGGAGACGAAGCGGCCGGTCAGCACGCTGGTGGTGGCCTTGAGCGCGGCCTGGGCCCGGTGGCTGCCGTCGTATCCGGCGAGCGGGGTGAGCACCGGGTCGGCGAGCAGGTCGACCAGCACCTCGCCGAGGTCGGCCGGGGACTCGCCCGAATAGGTGGCCGCCACGTCGGCGCAGAGCGCGGCCCGCTCGTCGGCGTCGTCGAGCAGCGGACGCAGCGCGACGTACCCGCCGTGGATGCCGTCCTCGACGTCGTGCACCGAATACGCCACGTCGTCGGCCCAGTCCATCACCTGCGCTTCCAGGCATCGCCGGTCGCCGGGTGGCGCACCGGCCCGGATCCAGCCGAACACCGCGCCGTCGTCGGCGTACACCCCGAACTTGCGCTCGCCGCGGCGGCGCGGCCAGGGGTACTTGCCGATCGCGTCGAGCGAGGCGCGGGTGAGGTTCAACCCGGCGGACGAGCCGTCCGGGGCGACCACCTTGGCCTCCAGCCGGGTCAGCACCCGCAGCGTCTGGGCATTGCCCTCGAAGCCGCCGCACGGGCTGGCCAGCAGGTCCAGCGCGGCCTCGCCGTTGTGCCCGAACGGCGGGTGGCCGAGGTCGTGGGCCAGCCCGGCGACGTCCACCACGTCCGGGTCGCAGCCCAGCCGGGCGCCCATCTCCCGGGCGATCTGGGCGACCTCCAGCGAGTGGGTGAGCCGGGTACGCAGGAAGTCGTCGGTGCCCGCGGTGTGCACCTGAGTCTTCGCGGCGAGCCGGCGGAACGCCGCCGAGTGCAGCACCCGCGCCCGATCCCGCTCGTACGGCGAACGGCCGTACCCGCTGTCCTTCGGCGGTTCGGCGACCCGTCGTTCGGCGTCCGGCGCGGCGCCGCCGGGCGACTGACCGGTCACCCGGTCACCCGCCTAGGCACGCTGCGACAGCACGCAGAACTCGTTGCCCTCCGGATCGGCGAGCACCGTCCACCCGGCGTCACCCTGGCCGATGTCGACGTGCCGGGCGCCCATGTCGACCAGCCGCTCGACCTCGGCCTCCTGGTCGCTCGGGCGCAGGTCGATGTGCAGTCGGTTCTTGGTCTCCTTGCCGCCGGTCGCCGGCACGAAGACGATGCCGGGCAGCCGCTGGGCCGACTGGCGGATTTCCACCTCGTCCGGCCTCTCGTTGACGACCTGGTAGCCGAGGGCCTCGGCCCACCAGCGGGCCAGCCGGGCCGGGTCGCGGGCGTCGACGGTCAGGTTCTCCCAGACGCTGGACATGCAGTCACCCTTCCGCATCGACGGGTACGAGCGAGCCAAGATTACGCCCGGACGGCCGTCCCGGCGCGCCGGCGACGGCCCCGGTACACGGCGCGGCGCGGCAGTGACGCCCCGCGACCGGCCGTCGATCGTGGTGAGCACCGGTGACCGGGATCGATCAGGCGGATGCGCGCCGAGGTGGGCGGCGGACCGTGTCCCCGGCCCGCCGCCCCCGGTCAGCGACTGTCCGAGCCGTCCGTCTCGACGACCGCCCGACCGGCCTCCAGTCGGGCCACCGGCACCCGGAACGGCGAGCAGGAGACGTAGTCCAGCCCGACGGAGTGGAAGAAGTGCACCGAGTCGGGGTCGCCGCCGTGCTCGCCGCAGACGCCGAGCTTCAGCCCCGGCCGGGCCGCCCGACCCTCCTCGGCGGCGATCCGGACGAGCCGGCCGACGCCGTCGCGGTCGATCGACTCGAACGGCGAGATGCCGAAGATGCCCAGCTCCAGGTAGCGCCAGAAGAAGGCGCCCTCCACGTCGTCGCGGGAGAAGCCCCACGCCATCTGGGTCAGGTCGTTGGTGCCGAAGGAGAAGAACTCGGCCGCCTCGGCGATCTGCCCGGCGGTCAGCGCCGCCCGGGGCACCTCGATCATCGTGCCGATCAGCACCTCGACGCCGCTGTCCCCGACCACCTCGGCGATGATCTTCTCGGCCTCGGCACGTACCGTCTCCAGCTCCTGCACCGCGCCGACCAGCGGAACCATGATCTCCGGCTTGGCCACCGCGCCGCTGCGGGCGACCGTGACGGCGGCCTCGGCGATCGCCCGGACCTGCATCGCGAAGAGGCCGGGGATGACCAGACCCAGCCGGACGCCGCGCAGCCCGAGCATCGGGTTCTCCTCGTGCATCCGCCGCACGGCGGCGAGCAGCGCCTCCTCCTTGGCCACGTCCTCGCCGCGCTCCTGGGCGACCGCGACGTTGACCGCGAGCTGCTCCAGCGGGGGCAGGAACTCGTGCAGCGGCGGGTCGATCAGCCGGACGGTGACCGGCAGGCCGTCCATCTCCCGGAAGATCTCTTCGAAGTCGGCCCGCTGCAACGGCAGCAGCGCGGCCAGCGCCGCGTCCCGCTCGTCGTCGCTGCGGGCCAGGATCAGCCGCTCCACCAGCTCACGCCGGTCGCCGAGGAACATGTGCTCGGTGCGGCACAGCCCGATGCCCTCGGCGCCGAACCGCCGGGCGCGGGCCGCGTCCGCGCCGGTGTCGGCGTTCGTCCGGACCGCCAGCCGCCGGCGCTGGTCGGCGTGCGTCATGATCCGGTGTACGGCCCGGACCAGCGGGTTGTCGACGTGTTCGGCATCGAGGCTGCCCTCGAAGTACTGCACCACCTCCGACGGCATCACCGGCACCTCGCCGAGGTAGACCTTGCCGGTGGTGCCGTCGATGGAGATCACGTCGCCCTCGTTGACGGTCTGCCCGGCGACGGTGAACCTGCGCTGCGGGACGTTCACGTCCAGCTCGTCCGCGCCGGAGACGCAGGTCTTGCCCATCCCCCGCGCCACCACGGCGGCGTGGCTGGTCTTGCCGCCCCGGGAGGTGAGGATGCCCTGGGCGGCGATCATGCCGTTGAGGTCGTCGGGGTTGGTCTCCCGGCGGACCAGGATCACCGACTCCCCCGTGCCGGCCAGCTCGACCGCCCGGGCGGAGCTGAAGACCACCTTGCCGGACGCGGCGCCCGGCGAGGCGCCGATGCCCTTGGCGACCGGCTCGAACTCGTGGTCGAGCCGGAACCGCGGGAACATCAGCTGGGCGAGCTGCGCGCCGTTGACCCGGTGCAGCGCCTCGTCGAGGTCGATCAGGCCCTCGTCGACGAGCTGCCCGGCGATGACGAAGGCCGCCGCCGCGGTGCGCTTGCCGACCCGGGTCTGCAACATCCAGAGCTTGCCGCGCTCGATGGTGAACTCGATGTCGCAGAGGTCCTTGTAGTGCTCCTCCAGCCGGGCCATGTAGCTCAGCAGCTCGTCGTAGGAGGTCTTGTCGATCCGCTCCAGCTCCTGCAACGGCACGGTGTTGCGGATGCCGGCGACCACGTCCTCGCCCTGGGCGTTGGCCAGGTAGTCGCCGTAGATGCCCTGCGCGCCGCTGGCCGGGTCGCGGGTGAAGGCGACCCCGGTGCCGGAGTCCGGGCCGAGGTTGCCGAAGACCATCGCCACCACGTTGACCGCGGTGCCGAGGTCGGCCGGGATCCGCTCCTGGCGGCGGTAGACCACCGCCCGCTCGGCGTTCCACGAGTCGAAGACCGCCCGGATCGCCAGGTCGAGCTGCTCGCGCGGGTCCTGCGGGAAGTCCCGCCCGGTGTGCTTGAGGAAGATCTTCTTGTACGCGTCGACCAACCCGTGCAGGTCGTCGGCGTCGAGGTCCAGGTCGTTCGACGTGCCCTTGGCGCGCTTGGCGTCGTCGAGCGCGTGCTCGAACTCGTCGCCCGGCACGTCACAGACGGTCTTGCCGAACATCTGGATCAGCCGTCGGTAGGAGTCCCAGGCGAACCGGTCCGCGCCGTCGGAGCCGGCCCGGTCGGCCGAGCCCCCGGCCTGCCGGGCGAGTCCTCGCACACTGCGGTCGTTGAGGCCGACGTTGAGGACGGTCTCCATCATCCCGGGCATGGAGAACTTCGCGCCGGAGCGGACGGAGACCAGCAGTGGATCATCCGGGTCGCCGAGGCGCTTGCCCATCCCGCGCTCCAGCGACTCGAGGTGCGCCTCGATCTGGCCGGCCAGCCCGTCCGGCTCCGCGCCGGTGGCGAGGTACGCCTTGCACGCCTCGGTGGTGATGGTGAAGCCGGGTGGGACGGGCAGGCCGAGATTGGTCATCTCGGCCAGGTTGGCCCCCTTGCCGCCGAGCAGGTCCTTGAGGTCCTTGTTGCCCTCGGTGAAGTCGTAGACGTACTTGTGCTCCGCCATCTCTTGCGCTGCCACCAGAGCCTCCCACGCGCGCCGGTCCGACACTTAACGAAGGTTCAGTTGCTCTCATACCCCGAGCCGCACCACCGGTAATCCGGTGGTCGACGCCGATCGGTGGGCGAAGGTTAAGCGAACATCGGGTGACCTGGGACCGTTCGGTGACAATAGGCACAGCTATCACGACTATCCGTGTTCGTACCGGTTTTTGGGAACGCTTCCACGCGCAGGATCACGCAGTCCGGCCGTCCGCCGTACCCTTGACGGCACGCGTTTCGGTGAACCTCACCTTTGCCATAACAGCCGCGAATACACCCCGGAGTCGCCGCCGTGTCCCTGCCCAGCACCGCCCCGGAGCCGCTCGACCCGCCGACCGACCGCGCCGCCGGGCCGGCCGGCTCCCCCGTACCGCTGCCCAGGACGGCGACCGGTGCGGCAGCCGCCGAACTGGCCCGGCAGGCGAGCCGGTCCGCGGCGGAGCTGCTGGCCCCGCCCGCCCCGATCGGGCTGGGCGACGTGGTGCCCGCCCCGCAGCAGGTCAGGCCGGACCCCGCCGCCGACTTCGCGCTCACCGCCGACGCGGTGATCCGGGTCAGCGCCGACCCGGCCGCGCTCGCCGTCGCCGAGCAGCTCGCCGAGCTGCTCCGGCCGGCCACCGGCTATCCGCTGCCGGTCACCGACACGGCCCGGCCCGAGTCGACCGGCGGGATCGCGCTGGTGCTGACCGGCGACGAGGCGCTCGGCGCCGAGGGCTACCGGCTCGACGTGACCCGCGACGGGGTACGGATCGCCGCGGGCACCCCGGCCGGGCTCTTCCACGGCGTGCAGACCCTGCGCCAGCTGCTGCCACCGGCGATCGAGAGCCGCACCCCGGCGGTCGAGCGCTGGGCGCTGCCCGGCGGGTCGATCGTCGACCGGCCCCGGTTCGCCTACCGGGGCGCGATGCTCGACGTGGCCCGGCACTTCTTCGCCGTCCCCGACGTGCTCCGGGTGATCGACCACCTGGCCCGGTACAAGCTCAACCACCTGCACCTGCACCTCACCGACGACCAGGGTTGGCGGATCGCCGTCGACTCCTGGCCCCGGCTCGCCACCGTCGGCGGGGTCGGCGCGGTCGGCGACAGCCCGGGCGGGCACTACAGCCGGGCCGACTACCGGCGGATCGTCGCGTACGCCGCCGAGCGGCACGTCACGGTGGTGCCGGAGATCGACCTGCCCGGGCACACCAACGCGGCGCTGGTCGCCTATCCCGAGCTGGCGCCGGACGGGATCGCGCCCCCGCCGTACACCGGCACCGAGGTCGGCTTCAGCTACGTCGACCCGGCCAACGAGCGGACGTACGACTTCGTCGCCGACGTGCTCGGCGAACTGGCCGCGCTCACCCCCGGCCAGTTGCTGCACATCGGCGGCGACGAGGCCTTCAAGGTGAAGGGGGCGGCCTACACCGGCTTCGTCGAGCGGGTGCAGCGCATCGTGGCTGACACCGGGAAGACCGTGGTCGGCTGGCACCAGATCGCGCCCGCCGAGCACACCGACGGCCGGGTGCTCCAGTGGTGGGGCACGAACGGCGAGGACCCGGCCACGGTCGAGGCGGTAGGCCGCGGCGCGCGGCTGATCCTCTCCCCCGGCAACCACGCCTACCTGGACATGAAGTACGCCCCGGACACCCCGATCGGGCACGACTGGGCCGGGCTGATCGACGTGCGCCGGGCGTACGAGTGGGATCCGGGCACCCACGTGACGGGCGTGCCGGCCGAGGCCGTGCTGGGCGTGGAGGCCCCGCTCTGGACCGAGTCGGTGACCACGCTGGCCGACATCGAACTCCTGCTCCTGCCCCGGCTGCCCGCCGTCGCCGAGCTGGGCTGGTCATCCCGGGACAGTCACGACTGGGCCGGCTTCCGGGAGCGGCTGGCCGGGCACGGCCCGCGCTGGGCCGCCGCCGGCATCACCTTCCACCCGTCCCTCGAGGTCCCCTGGCCGGCGGAACCGGTCACGCCGGCACCGGCGGACACCCCGCTCATCCCGGCCCAACCCGCCTCGGCGGACGATCGGCGCAATCCAACCCAGCCCGCCTCGGGGGTCGCAGCCGATCCCCTCTGACGGCCGCCCGACCGCGTGAACGGGCTGACGGCCGCCCGGCCCCCGAACGAGCCGGGTTGATCGACTCCAGCTCGCCGACGCGGCGGTGTCCCTGCGCTCGGGATACCCCACTTTCGGCGACTTGGAGTCGATCACCCCGAACCCGGCCGGCCGGCCCCGGTGGTCGGGTCTGTCCCGACTGAGCCGGGTGTCCGGTTCGCGGGCTGCCGGCTGGGCGTGGTGTCCGCGTCTGGCATCCCGGGTCCCGTGGTCGGGGCCACTCCGGCGGCGGAATCATGGCCGGGTCGGGGTCGTTGAACATGACGTGCCGCGCGGCCTCGCCGCCGGCCTCCGGGCCAAGCCCCTGGCCCGCCGGGGAATGACCGGCCGCTCGGGTCGGTTGACCACCCGGTACCGCAGGCCTGACGGCCGCCGGGAATGACCGGCCACTCGGCTCGGTTGACTCCCCGGTACCACGCAACACCGGGCCCCTCGCCGCCGGAATGGCTGGCCGGCCCGCACGGTTACACCATCCCGGGACGCGCACCGAGCAGGTCGATCACGACCCCGGCCGCCTCCCGCACGGACCCCCTTGCTTACCGGCACGTGCCCCCTGACCTGGCGCGTGTCGTGCACCCCCGAACAGAGAGGCACACATCATGCGTACCGATCTGATCCGCAAGACCGCTCTGACCGCTGCCGGGCTCGCCTTCACCGGCGGCGCCATCGCCGGGCCGGTGACCACCGCGTTCGCCGCCCCGAGCACCGACAAGCCCACCACCTCGGCGTCGCAGGGCGACCGCAAGCACGGTGAGCGGGAGCTGGGCGTGCGCTACGAGGCGCAGCCGAACTTCTTCTACTGCGGTCCGGCCGCCACCCGTAACGCTCTCTCGGTCCAGGGCAAGGACATCAACGTCGACGCCATGGCCAAGGAGATGGGCACCACGGAGGCCGGCACCAACTCCATCAACGACATCACCCCGGTGCTGAACAAGGAGACCGGTAAGGACGTTTACCGGAGCGTCGAGATCAGCACCCCGAAGGCCGACGACAAGCAGACCGACAAGCTGCGGGCTGACGTCGTGCGCACCGTCGACGACGGTCGCGCGGTGGTCGCCAACATCGCCGGCACCGCCACCGACACTGATGGCAACACCCACTCCTTCGAGGGCGGGCACTACATCAGCGTCATCGGCTACCGCGACGGCGGCAAGGTCGTGACGATCGCCGACTCGGCCGATCCGAACATGGCCTCCTACCGGATGAGCGTGGACAACCTCGCCGACTGGATCGCCACCCGCGGCTATTCCGCCAACTGAGCCGGAGCAACCACAACCGACCGAAGGGCCGGCCCCCACCGGGGGCCGGCCCTTCGTCGTCTCTCCGTCACCCCGGACCCCGGGAACCGGGCCGCCGGGCGGGGGCGGTCACCCGCCGGAGTCGGCCATCTCGGCGCCCTCGGGGACGGTGTCGTCGTCCCGGCTGGCCAGCCAACCCTCGGGCAGGAAGACCTTGCCGGGCGAGTTGGTCCGGCCACGCGGCTGGCCCAGGGCGGCGACCGGGAAGGGCTCGGTCGGGTCGAGCTTGCCGAGCAGGTCGTCCAGCTGGGTCAGGCTCTCGATCATCGCCAGCTCCCGGCGCAGCTCGCCACCGACCGGGAAGCCCTTCAGATACCAGGCCACGTGCTTACGGAAGTCGGTGCAGCCGTCCCGCTCGCCCCGCTCCGGCGTCCGGGACCCGACGGTGAACTGCTCCACCAACAGCTCGGCGTGCCGGCGCATGGTCGCGGCGACCTCGCCGAGATCGGGTAGCCGGCGTTCCGGGCGCCCGTTGAACGCGGCCTCCAGGTCGGCGAAGAGCCACGGCCGACCGAGGCAGCCGCGGCCGACCACCACCCCGTCCACGCCGGTGTGCGCGACCATCCGCAGCGCGTCGTCGGCCTCCCAGATGTCGCCGTTGCCCAGCACCGGCACGTCGAGCGCCTGCTTGAGGGTGGCGATGGCGTCCCAGTCGGCGGTGCCCGAGTAGCGCTGGGCGGCGGTCCGGCCGTGCAGGGCCACCGCGGCCACCCCGGCGTCCTGCGCGGCGAGGCCCGCCTCGACGTACGTCAGGTGGTCGTCGTCGATGCCCTTGCGCATCTTGACCGTGACCGGCACCCCGGCCGGCGACGCGGCGTCCACCGCGGCCTTCACCAGTCGAGCGAAGAGCCGGCGCCGCCACGGCAACGCGGCGCCGCCGCCCCGGCGTGTCACCTTGGGCACCGGGCAGCCGAAGTTCAGGTCGATGTGGTCGGCGAGGTTGCGCTCCACCACGATCCGCACCGCGGCGGCGGTGGTCTCCGGGTTGGTGCCGTAGAGCTGGAGGCTGCGCGGCTGCTCCTGCTCGCCGAAGGCGATCATCCGCAGCGTCTTCGGGTTCCGCTCGACCAGCGCGACGGTGGTGATCATCTCGCAGACGTAGATGCCGCCGCCCTGCTCCCGGCAGAGCTGCCGGAAGCCGACGTTGGTGATGCCGGCCATCGGGGCGAGCACCACCGGCGGCCACACCTGGTACCGCCCGAGGGTGAGCGGGCGGAGCGCGGGAGCGGCGGGACTGGTCACGTACCCAAGAATCCCACGCCGGCCGCGTCGGGCCACCGCCCGGTGGCCGGTCGCCGCCGTCGGGGTGAGCGAACTCGCACCGTGACGGCGACCGGCGTACCGGTCAGAAGATGGCCGGCCCGGTCAGAAGGTGGCCGGCGCCGAGAGGATCAGGCCGGAGACGTCCACGATCACCGACGTGGCGCTGCTCACGTGCAGGGCGAAGGCCAGCCCGTTGCCGTTGTAGCTGCCGAGCTGCACCTCGACCAGGTTGGAGAGGATCTGGTTCGGCCCCCACCAGTTCAGCGAGGAGCTGACCGGCTTGCTGATCGACGAGCTGTACGCGGTCAGCACCCCGGCGGCGACGGTGCCCGCCACGGTGATGTTCAGGTAGGCCGCGGTCGCCTTCTCGGCGAGCGCCGGCGGCACGTTCTTCACCGTCAGGTGGATGACCTTGCCGGCGCCGAGCTTGCCGGACGTCACCACGCTGGTGGCACTCAGCACGTTGCCGGTGTAGCTGGCGATCGAGCGGGTGTCCAGGATCCGCCGCGGCGCCACGGCCACCGTCCGGTTGGCCCACCGGGAGGTGTTCACGTACGCCTTGGTGTTGCCCCGACCGCCGATCACCAGGTCACCGGCGGGGGTGACCGCCAGCGACCCGGTGGGCAGCTCCTGCGGGATGCTCGCGTCGGGGGTCGGTGCGAGCACCAGCGGCGGCCGGCCGCCGGTGGCGTTCAGCGCCAGCGCCGGGTTGGCCGACGACCCGCCGGTCAGCATTGTCTCGGTGGCGCCGGCGTCGTTGGTCTGCCCGATCAGCACCGGGTCGCCGGGTGCGGCGCTGGCCGGGCTGGCGACCACCACGGCCGCGCCCACACCGGCGCCGGCGACCACGCCGGCCTTGATGATCCGACGCCGGGTCGGCGCGGCGGTCTCCTCGGCGGTCATGCTGCTGCTCTCCTCGGTTCCGTGGTCACGCACCGGCCCGCACCTCCCGGCCGTCCCGCTCGGCATTCGCCTTGATCTCCCGGGCCCGCACCTCGGTGCTGCCCGACTCCGCCGCGAGGGACATCCGGGCCGTGCTCCGGGTGCCGTTGATCACCGCGGAGTCCGGGTGCCACACCAGCAGACCGGTCACGTCGAGGATCACCGCGGTGGCGCTCTTCTGCACGTAGATGGCCACGACGTCCGGGTAGTAGTCGCCGTTCGCCGTCTGGTAGTCGCCGAGCTGGGTGATCACGCCGTTGGAGAGCAGCTGCCCGGCGCTCCACCAGTTGATGGTGGAGGCGTTCGGCAGGTCGCCCCGGCCGAAGACGGTGGCGAAGCCACCCTTCTCGGTGTTGGCCACGGTGATGTTGCCGAGCATGCCGTCGGCGTACTCCGCGATGCCCGCCAGGTGCACCACAAGGAAGGAGTCGGCGACGACCCGGCCCTGGGCGTCCACCCGACCGGCGCCCTCCAGCAGTCGGGCCCGGCCGGCCGCGTTGCGGGTGTCCAGGATCCGGGTCGGCGGGACCGGGACCAGCATGGTGGCGTTGGCGGTGGTCAGCACGTCGTAGCGGCTGAGCGTGCCGGAGGAGCCGGTCGCGCCGGAGACCCCGAGGCCGTTCCTGGTCGACCAGAGGGAGCCGGGCAGGGTCGGCGTCGTGGACGTGCCGCGCTTCAGCTCCACGGTCGCACCGGTGCTGTTCTTGACCGCCAGGGTGGCGGCGCCGCCCGGCGCGGTGCTGGTCACGGTGGTGGTGCCACCGGAGTTGGGCAGGCCGAGCGCCACCGGGTCACCGGGGGCGGCGACGGCCGGCGTGGCGTTGACCGCGGTCACCGCGGTGGCGGCGACCGCGGCGCCGCCGGTGACGGCGGCCTTGCGCAGCAGGCTTCGCCGCGACGCGGAGCGGTCGGGTTCGGACGAACTCATCTCATTCCCCCGTTGGGTGGGTTGACGGTCTACGGCGGGCGGGCCGGGCGGCGGCGGGTGAGCGCCGGCCGTCCCGGCGGCTACGCGCCACCGCCGAGCAGGACCTGGCTCGGGTGACCGACCAGCAGGCTGGTCATGTCGACGATCACGTGCGTCGGCGAGGAGGTCGCCTGGATCGTGAGGACGCTCCGGTAGACCCCGCTCGCGCCCAGCTCGGTGAAGAGGAAGTTGGAGAGGATGGTGCCGGCGGTCGACCAGTTCACCGTCGACGCGGTCGGCTTGGTGCCCGCGCCCCAGACGGTGAGCACGCCCGCGCCGGTCATCCCGACCACGGTGACGTTGCCCTTGATCGCGTAGCCGTCCCGGACGTACGAGTCGAGGCTCACCACGATCGGCTTGCCCGGCAGGAGCCGACCGCTGGAGTCCAGGGGGTTGTCCGCGCCGCCGACGATCAGGCGCCGCAGGTCGGTGTAGCGGGTGTCCAGCACCCGGGTGGGCGGCACGGCGACCGAGGTGGTCGCCCACTCGCTCGTCCAGGCCCAGCCGTTGACGCCGTTGTCGCCGCTGTCCGCGCCGGCCCGGACGAACAGGTCGCCCATGTCGTCGACGGCGAGCGTGCCCACCTCGGACTCGAGCACCTGCGGGTAGAGACTCTCACCCGGCACCAGCCGCAGCGGGGCGCCAGCGCTGTTGCTCAGCACCAGCGGAGTGTCGGTGTGGGTGAGGCCGGTGGTCGCCGGGCCGGCGTCGTTCGCCGTACCCATGACCAGGTTGTCGCCCGGGGCGGCCTGAGCCGCGGCGGGCATCCCGACGGCTGCGGCGACCCCGGCGCCGGCCGTGGTGGCGGCGACCGTCGCCGCGCGGCGCAGCAGGCGCCGCCGGTTCGGGTCGTGGTCGTGGTCCTGTTGCGACGCGCGCGTCATGCACACCCCCGTGACGAGATTCAACGCCGGGAATGCTCGCACGAGATCACGAACGACTCAACAGCCGGCCGGCGACGGCGCCCCACCTGCGGTCCGATTGGCCGGGCTCGCCCGAGTATCCGAGCCGAGACCTGGCCGGAAAAGCCGACGGCCCCGCCGGAGGGCGGGGCCGTCGGGTGGAGCCGGTGGTCAGCAGCCGGGCAGCCGCTCGATGAGGTAACGCTCGACCTGGTCGAGGGAGACCCGCTCCTGCGCCATGGTGTCGCGGTTGCGCACCGTCACCGCGTTGTCGTCGAGGGTGTCGAAGTCGACGGTCACGCAGAACGGGGTGCCGATCTCGTCCTGTCGCCGGTAGCGGCGGCCGATCGCCTGCGAGTCGTCGAACTCCACCACCCAGCGCTTGCGCAGGGTGGCCGCCAGGTCCTTGGCCTTCGGCGAGAGCGCCTCGTTACGCGACAGCGGCAGCACCGCCACCTTCACCGGGGCCAGCCGCGGGTCGAAGCGCATGACGGTGCGCTTGTCCACGCCGCCCTTGGTGTTCGGCGCCTCGTCCTCGTCGTACGCCTCCAGCAGGAAGGCGAGCACCGCCCGGGTCAGGCCGGCGGCCGGCTCGATGACGTACGGCATCCAGCGCTCGCCCTTGGCCTGGTCGAAGTAGGACAGGTCGACGCCGGAGTGCTTGCTGTGCGTGGAGAGGTCGAAGTCGGTCCGGTTGGCGATGCCCTCCAGCTCGGCGAACTCGGTGCCGCCGAACTGGAAGCGGTACTCGATGTCCACCGTCCGCTTCGAGTAGTGCGACAGCTTCTCCTTCGGGTGCTCGAAGAGGCGCAGGTTGTCGGCGGAGAGGCCGAGGTCGAGGTACCAGTTCCAGCGCTCCTGGAGCCAGTACTCGTGCCACTGCTCGTCCGAGCCCGGCTCGACGAAGAACTCCATCTCCATCTGCTCGAACTCGCGGGTCCGGAAGATGAAGTTGCCCGGGGTGATCTCGTTGCGGAACGATTTGCCGGTCTGCGCGATGCCGAACGGCGGCTTCTTGCGGGCCACCGTCTCGACGTTCTTGTAGTTGACGAAGATGCCCTGGGCGGTCTCCGGGCGCAGGTAGTGCAGCCCCTCGTCGCTCTCCACCGGGCCGAGGTAGGTCTTCATCAGGCCGTTGAACATCTTCGGCTCGGTGAAGGTGCCCTTGTTGCCGCAGTTCGGGCAGTTCAGCTCGGACAGCGAGGTCAGCGGCTTGCCGTGCTTCTCGGCGTACGCCTCCTCGAGGTGGTCGGCGCGGAACCGCTTGTGGCAGAACTGGCACTCGGTCAGCGGGTCGACGAACTCGGCGATGTGGCCGGAGGCCTCCCAGACCTTGCGGGCCAGGATCACCGCGGAGTCCAGGCCGACGACGTCGTCGCGCTGTTGGACCATGGTCTTCCACCACTGCCGGCGGACGTTCTCCTTGAGCTCCACGCCGAGCGGACCGTAGTCCCACGCCGACCGGGTGCCTCCGTAGATCTCGCTGGAGGGGAAGACGAAGCCTCGGCGCTTGGCGAGGCTGACAACGGCGTCGATACGGTCGGCTGGCATGTTTCCTCCTACGCCGGCTGGCGGTCGGCGGGGACGTGATGGGGACGGAACGAACAGTTCGGGACAACGGTACGACCAGCAGTGCCCCGAGCCCAGCAGAATACCGGGGGCGGGTCAGTTGATCCCGCACACCTCCATGCCACCGTTCTGCTGGTCCTGGCCGAGGATGACCTGCTGCCGCTCGTGCTGGCCGCCCTCCAGCGTCACGTCCACCGGCACGGTCAGGTTGTTGGTGTCCACCTCGCCCACCCGGTACCCGGCGACCTGCGGCTCCGCGGCCACCCGCCGCTCGAACTCCGGCCGCGACTCGCGCCGCTGCGCGTCGTCGCAGAGCTGGTCGTACGCCTCGCCGTAGTTCCGGTCGACCAGCGCCTGGTAGTAGTCGGTGGAGACCGTCCGGCCCTGCTCGCGTACCGCCTGCACCCCGCTGACCGCCAGGCCGACCACGGCGGCCCCGCCCCCGCCGCAGCAGAGCACCAGGGCGAGCGCGCCGACCCCGAGACCCAGCCAGAGCCGGGCCCGCCGCCCCTCGGTGGGTGGCGCGGCGAAGGGCGGCGACACACCCGGGCCGGGCGGCGGGGCGGGGGCTCCCGCCGGGATGTCCGGCGTGGCGGGCGGCTGCCCGCCCTCCGACCCGGTCGGCGCAGGGTACGGCGGTGGGGCTGCCGGTCCGGGAGCGGTCATACGAGCAGGGTAGTGCCCGACGGCTCAGCGGTAAGGACCAGCGGCCCGATCACTGGCGGAGATCACGACCGCCCCGCCCGGGGCGGCGGTGGCCAGCGCCTCGTACGCGGACGGCTCGTCGACCGACTCGGCGAGCAGTGGGACGGCGGTCACCTTGACCTCGAAGCCGCCGAGCGCCCGACGGTAGGCCCCGACCGACTCCCACTCGGTGACCAGGCACCAGTGCCGGGGGTCGTCCAACGCCCGGACCAGCTGGCCGCGCAGGTATCCGGGGCGGTCGGCCAGCGCGGTGAGGGCGGCGTGCGCCCGCTCGGTGAAGTCGTCCGCGACATCGACCTCGACCACGAACCGGTTGGTCACCAGCACCGGGTTCCTCCTCGTAGAGTCTGTGGGATGCAGCGTACGCAGAGCCTCCTGCTGGCCCGGTTGGCCCGGGCGAACCCGACGTCGGTGTTCCTGGTCACCCTCCTGCTGGTGCTGGTGGCCCTCTTCGCCCCCGGCCCGGTCGGCGCGGTGCTGCTGCTGGCGCTGGCCGCGGCCCTGGTCGCGCTGCTGTCTACCACCTGGTCGGTGCAGGCGCCGCAGACCCGGGTGGTCCGGCTGCTGATGCTGACCCTGCTGGTGACGGCGGCCCTGGCGAAGCTGCTCTGACATGCAATCATGCGTTTTTGACAATCATTGTCGTTACGACGGACAGTTGGCGACATGAACAACCGCACCGCTTCGCGCGTCCTGGCCGCCGCCACCACCGCCCTGCTCACCCTGGGCGGAGCCGCCGCCTGCTCCACGGACGGCCCGGCCGGCGCCGACCCGCAGCGGGTCGACGTGGTGGCCGCCTTCTACCCCCTCCAGTTCATCGCCGAGCGGATCGGCGGGGACGCGGTCCGGGTCACCAACCTGGTCAAGCCGGGCGCCGAGCCGCACGACCTGGAGCTCAACCCCAGCCAGGTCGGCGAGGTCAGCGAGGCCGAGCTGATCGTTTACCTGAAGGGCTTCCAGCCGGCGGTGGACGAGGCGATCGAGCAGAACGCGACCGACCGCGCCTTCGACGTGGCCACGGTCCAGCCGCTGCGGGACGCCACCGCCGGCGCCCACGAGCACGAGGGCGAGGGGGCCGGGGCGACGGAGGAGCCGGGCCACGAGGAGGAGAGCGGCGGCAAGGACCCGCACCTCTGGCTCGACCCGACCCGGCTCGCCACCGTGGCGGACCAGCTCGCCGAGCGGCTGGGCAAGGTCGACCCGGACCGGGCCGCCGACTTCACCAGCCGTGCCCGGGCGCTCCACGCCGACCTGGAGAAGCTGGACGGCGAGTACGCCACCGGGCTGACCACCTGCCAGCGGCGGGAGATCGTGACCAGCCACACCGCGTTCGGCTACCTCGCCGAGCGCTACCGGCTCGAGCAGGTCGGCATCACCGGGCTCAGCCCGGACGTCGAGCCCTCCCCGCAGCGGCTCGCCGAGGTGATCGAGGAGGCCCGGGAGCACAAGGCCACCACGATCTTCTTCGAGACGCTGGTCAGCCCGAAGGTGGCCGAGACCATCGCCGGCCAGGTCGGCGCCCAGACCGCGGTGCTGGACCCGATCGAAGGGCTCGCCGACGGCAGCGGCTCGGACTACCTTTCGGTCATGCGTACCAACCTCCAGACGCTGCGAACGGCACTGGGCTGCTCGTGAACCCACCGGTGATCACCGTCGAGCACGGGGCGGTCGGCTATGACGGCCGCCCCGTGCTCCGCGACGTCTCGCTGCGGGTGACCGCCGGCGAGGTCGTCGCCGTCCTCGGCGCCAACGGCTCGGGCAAGTCCACCCTGGTCCGGGCCGTACTCGGCCTGGTGCCGCTGACCGGCGGGTCCGTCACGCTCTTCGACCGCCCGCTGCGCCGGTTCCGGCAGTGGGAGCGGGTCGGGTACGTCCCGCAGCGCCTCGGCGCCGGTGGCGGCGTACCGGCCACCGTCCGGGAGGTGGTGGCCTCCGGCCGACTCGCCCGACGCGGGTTTTTCCGCCCACCCGGCGCCGCCGACCGGGCGGCGGTCGACCTGGCGCTGCGCGCGGTCGGGCTCGCCGACCGGGCCGGCGACCCCGTCGCGACCCTTTCCGGCGGGCAGCAGCAGCGCACACTGATCGCCCGGGCGCTGGCCGGCCGACCCGAGCTGCTGGTGCTCGACGAGCCGACCGCCGGGGTGGACGCGGCCAGCCAGGAGGCGTTCGCCGGGGCGCTGCGCGAGTTCGTCGCCGACGGCGGCACGGTGCTGCTGGTGGCGCACGAGCTGGGGCCGCTGCGGCCGGTGATCAGCCGAGCGATCGTCGTTCACGAGGGCGGCATCTGCCACGACGGCTCGGTGCCGGAGCCCGCCGGCCACCACGCCGAGCCCGACCACGACCACGTGCACCCGCACTGTCCCGACGAGCCCGCCCGGCTCTGGAGCATCTGACCCATGGAACTCTTCCAGTACCCGTACATGCAGCGCGCCCTGATCGGTGCGCTGATCATCGGTTTGGCCGCCCCGGCGCTCGGCATCTACCTGGTGCAGCGCCGGCTGGCGCTGATCGGCGACGGGGTAGGGCACGTGGCGCTGACCGGCGTCGGCGCCGGGCTGCTGCTGAACCGCTCTCCGGTGCTCGTCGCGGTGATCGTGGCCACCCTCGGCGCGATCGGCATCGAGCTGGTCCGCTCTCGCGGGCGGACCTCCGGCGACCTGGCCCTGGCGTTGCTCTTCTACGGCGGCATCGCCGGCGGCGTGATGCTGGTCGGGCTCTCCGACAGCACCAGCAGCAACCTCAACGCGTACCTCTTCGGGTCGCTCACCACCATCTCGCCGGCCGATCTGACCACGATCGCGGTGCTCGGCGCGGCGATCCTGGTGACCATGATCGCGCTGCGCCCGGCGCTCTTCGCGGTCAGCCACGACGAGGAGTACGCCCGGGTCTCCGGCCTGCCGGTGCGGACGCTGAACATGCTGATCGCGGTCGCCACGGCGGTCACCGTGACCATCGCCATGCGGGCGGTCGGTGTACTGCTGATCAGCGCGCTGATGGTGGTCCCGGTGGCCACCGCGCAGCAGGTCACCCGGGGCTTCCGCAGCACCATGACGGCGGCGATGGCGCTCGGGCTCTTCGCCGCCGGCTCGGGCGTCTGGGTCGCGGCCAACGCCGACACCGCCCCCGGCGCCTCGGTGGTGCTGATGGCGATCGCCTCGTTCCTGGTGGTCGCGCTGGCCGCCGGGGCGTGGCGGGTGCTGCGCCGCCGCACGTCACCGGCGGCCGTGCCGGCGCCTGAGCCGCACGAGGTCGTGCTCCGCTGATGCTGGTCGCCGCGATGCCAGCGGTATTGGTTACCGTTACAGGGTGAGCGGCGGATCCGGCTATGACGGCTTCGAGGGTGCCGGCGAGTTGCTACGTGCCTTGTCGGCCCCGATCCGGCTGGCCATCGTCAGCGAACTCGCCAACGGGGAACGGTGCGTGCACGAGCTGGTGGAGAAGCTCGGCGCGGCCCAGCCGCTGGTCTCCCAACACCTACGGGTGCTGCGCGGCGCCGGTGTGGTCCGCGGCGCCCGCCGGGGACGGGAGATCGCCTACACCCTGGTCGACGAGCACGTCGCGCACATCGTCGCGGATGCGGTGAGTCACGCCGGCGAGGGATCATGAAACAGCGACCGGTCGAAGGGGGTGCCCCGTGAGCGAGAACGCAACCGCCGTCCGCAACACGCGCCAGCGCAGCGCGGTCAGCGCGCTGCTCGTCGAGGTGGAGGGGTTCCACAGCGCGCAGGAGCTGCACGCGATGCTCCGGGCCCGTGGCGAGCGGGTCGGCCTGACCACGGTCTACCGGACGCTGCAGGGGCTCGCCGACGCCGGCGAGATCGACGTGATGCGCCCGCCCGGCGGTGAGCACCTCTATCGCCGGTGCAGCGAGGGGCACCACCACCACCTGGTCTGCCGGGCCTGCGGCCGGACCGTGGAGGTGGCCGGGCCGACGGTGGAGAGCTGGGCGGAGCGGGTGGCCGCGCAGCACGGCTACGCCGACGTCAGCCACACCCTGGAGATCTTCGGCACCTGCCCGGCCTGCGCCCACTGACGCCGCGGCCCGCCGGCCGCGTCGACCCGGCCGGCGGCGGATGCCGGGAACGGCCGTTCGTGGCACGCTGTCCGGCGTGAAGATCTACGCCGATCGTTTCCCGACCGCCGCCCGTCAGCTCCTCACCGACCTGCTCGTCGTCGCCTGGGTGTACGGGGCGATCCGCGGCGCACTGTGGCTGCATGACCTGGTCCAGAAGCTCGCCGTCCCCGGCCAGAAGCTGGAGGGGGCCGGCGGCGGGCTCGCCGACAACCTGGCCGACGCCGGCGGCAAGGTCGGCCGGGTGCCGTTGGTGGGTGACGAGCTGACCGCGCCCTTCGAGCGGGCGGCCGACGCCGCCCGGTCGCTCGCCGAGGCCGGCCGGGACCAGCAACAGCTGGTCGACCAGCTGGCCCTGGCGCTCGCCGTCGCCGTGCTGATCTTCCCGCTCGGCCTGGTGCTCTTCGGCTGGCTCCCGCTGCGGCTGCGCTGGATGCGCCGCGCCGGGTCGGCCGCGAAGCTGGCGGCCGCGCCGGCCGGCCGGGACCTGCTCGCCCTGCGCGCACTGGCCACCCAGCCGCTGGGTCGGCTGACCCGGATCGGGCCTGACGTCGCCGAGGCGTGGCGCCGCGGCGACGACGACACCGTCGACGCGCTCGCCGCACTGGAGCTGCGCCAACTGGGTCTCAGGGACGGCCGCTAAGGTCTTCAGGTGTTCTACTTCCTGGTCGTGATCGCCGTCCTGCTGCTCGGCTATGCCGGCGTACTGGTCAACTTCGTCCGCAAGGGGCGGAAGATCCCGCCGGGGGCGTACCTGGGTCTCGCCGCGCTCAACGGCGTGATCCTGGCCGCGATCCTGGCCTGGGCGATCGCCCGCTGAGCTGACGCCCGCCAGGTCCCGGCGACCGACGGCCACCGCCGCCGACCGCCGGGCGGTCACTGCGGCGGCGGGATCCGGCGGCGGACGTCGGTCGCGGTGGACGGGCCGGGCGACCACGGGGCCACCCAGGGTGCGTCGGTCGGCGGAGTGACCACACCCTCCTCCAGGGTCGCGTACCGGCCGGCGAGGATGCGCTTGGCGGCCGCCACGTCCACCGAGTCGGTGTTCTCCCAGAGCGCGGTGAAGAGCGCGTCGACCCGGACCCGGGCCTGCCGGCAGAACAGGTCGGCCAGCTCGAGGTTCTCCGGCCGGACGTCCCGCTCGGCGTGCGCCCGCACGCACACGGCGGACATCGCGAACAGCTCCGCGCCGATGTCCACCACCCGGCCCAGGAACGCCTGCTTGCGCTCCATCTTTCCCTGCCACCGGGACATCGCGTAGAAGGTCGACCGGGCCAGCTTGCGCGAGGCGCGCTCCACCTGCCGCAGGTGGCCGGCGAGCGGCCCGAACTCGGCGTACGCCGTGGGCCGCTGGCCACGACCGACGGCGAGTGTGGGCAGCCACCTGGCGTAGAAGGCGCCGGCCCGGGCGCCCGCCTTCGCCTTGCGGCCGAGGCCGGCGTCCGGGTCGATGATGTCGCCGGCGACCGACAGGTGCGCGTCGACCGCCTCCCGGGCGATCAGCAGATGCATGATCTCGGTGGAGCCCTCGAAGATCCGGTTGATCCGCAGGTCGCGCAGCAGCTGCTCGACGGCGGCCGGCCGCTCGCCCCGGGCCGCCAGCGAATCCGCCGTCTCGTAGCCACGACCGCCACGGATCTGGATCAGGTCGTCGGCGATCCGCCAGGCCATCTCGCTGGCGTAGAGCTTGACCAGCGCGGCCTCGATCCGGATGTCGTTGCGGTCGTCGTCGGCGAGCAGGCAGCAGAGATCCAGCATGGTCTCCATGCCGTACGTCGTCGCGGCCATGAAGGCGAGCTTCTGGGCGACCGCCTCGTGCTCGCCGACCGCCCGGCCCCACTGCACCCGGTCGGCGGACCACTCCCGGGCCACGTTCAACGCCCACTTGCCGGCGCCGACGCACATCGCCGGCAGCGACAGCCGGCCGGTGTTCAGCGTGGTCAGGGCGATCTTCAGCCCCTTGCCCTCGCCGCCGATGACGTTCTCCTTCGGGACGAGGACGTCGTGGAACCGGGTGAGGCTGTTCTCCAGACCGCGCAGGCCGACGAAGGCGTTGCGCCGCTCCACGGTGATGCCCTCGGCGTCGCCCTCCACGACGAACGCGGTGATCCCGCCGCGACGGCCCTCGCCGGCCGGCACCCGGGCCATCACCACCAGCAGGGTGGCCACCGTGCCGTTGGTGGCCCAGAGCTTGACCCCGTTGAGCCGGTAGCCGGTGCCGTCCTCGGTCGGTTCGGCCGTGGTGGCCAGTCGGGCCGGATCGGAGCCGACGTCCGGCTCGGTGAGCAGGAAGGCGGAGACCTCGCCGGCGGCCAGCCGGGGCAGGAAGAGCTGCTTCTGCTCGGCGGTGCCGAACATCTTGAGCGGCTGCGGCACGCCGATGGACTGGTGCGCCGAGAGCAGCGCGCCGATGGCCGGGCTGATCGAGCCGGCCAGCATCAACGCCCGGCAGTACTGCAGGTTGCTCAGCCCGAGCCCGCCGTACGAGCGGTCGATCTTCATGCCGAACGCGCCGAGCCGGGCCAGCCCTTGGAAAACCTCGTCGGGGATGTGGGCGTCCCGCTCGATCGCGGCGCCGTCCACCTCGGTCACGAGGAACGCCCGGAGCTGGTCGAGGAACTCCTCGGCCCGGGCGTCGTCCGCCGGGTCGGAGCGGGGCCAGGGATCGATCAGGTCGAGCCGGAACCGGCCGAGGAAGAGCTCCTTGCCGAAGCTGGGGCGGTCCCAGGTGGACTGCCGGGCCGCCTCGGCGACCTGGCGTGCCTCCTTCTCGGAGACCTGCCCCGCCTCTACCGGCAACGCGGCGGCGACGCCGCCGCTGGTGTCGGGCCGCTCCGGGACGGCGCCGGGCTCGTCCGGCACGGGTCGGCTGTTCTGCGTCGTGGTCACGGCTGCCCCCTCGAACCTCGGTCCGGCGCGTCAACGTGCTCGACAAATGCCACGCTACCCCCGGGTGTTACCCAGGGGTAGCGGTCTGTGAAGATCGAGATTCGGCGATCGCTGGTCAGTCGCCGGTGAGCGTGTGCGGATCGTCGTCATCGTCGTCGATGTCGTCGTCACCCCAGTTGCGACGGACGAACGGCAGCAGCACCCAGAAGACGAGGAACCAGACCCCGGTCACCGCGCTGAGCACGAACGCGATCGGACGGTCCAGCACGAAGTCGGTGATCAGCAGCACCGCGCTGACCATGGCGATCAGCATGAAGGCGAGCCCGCCGGTGGCCATCCGGTGGGCGAAGCGGACCAGCTCCGGCTTGCGCCCCTGGCGGAACAGCGCCCGGTGGAACGCCACCGGCGAGATGATCAACGCGGTGGCGGCCGCCGCGGCCAGCAGCGAGACCACGTAGACGTCCCGCTGGAACTCGGTCGTCCTGGTGAAGCCGTTGCTGAACGGCAGGGTCAGCAGGAACGCGAAGAGGATCTGCACCCCGGTCTGTGCGACCCGGAGCTCCTGGAGCAGGTCGGCGAAGTTGCGCTGCCAACGCTGCTTCTCGGTTTCCTTCGACACGCGCTACCTCCGGTCAGACGCTACTGCCGGCGGGGCCCGCCGCCGGCAGCAACGCCAATGCCCGATCGCGCAATCCGCGAAACCAGCTCATGATCGACCCCGTCAAAGGACACCGCCCGCGCCGCGATGCGCCCGCTGGTGGCGGATCAGGCGCGCCCGAGGCCCCCGCCGGCGGCGGATCAGGAGCGCGCGAGACGCCCGCCGGCAGCGGTCAGGAGCCGCGGCGGATCCGGCCGGCGTAGCGGGCCTCCAGCGCGTGGTTGTGCTCGTCACCGCCGGCGATGTTGGCGGAGAGGTAGACCGGGGGCCGCTCCCCCGCGGCGAGCAGTCGGGCCACCACCTCGACCGTGATCTGCTGCGCGAGCAGCGCCGCGGTGATGGAGGAGACCGCGCCGACCGCGCCGCCGCCCGGCAGCGGCAACGTCGCGTCGCCGTACGGGGCGCCGTTGTCGAGCACCACGTCGGCGAGGTCGGCGAGCTTCCGCCCGGACGGGTGCCGGGAGGTCATCCGCGCCGAGTGCTGCGCCGAGGTGATCGCCACCAACCCGTGGCCGCGCTCCTTGACCAGGCTGGCGAACTCGACGATCGCACCGTTCACGCCCGAGTTCGAGGCCACCACGAAGACGTCCGCCGGGCGCACCGGCGCCAGCTCGTAGAGGCGGTGCGCGACCGACGGATCCCGCTCCAGGGTCGGCCCGAGCAGATCGGCCGGCGCGCCGCCGTGCAGCACCAGATCCCGCAGCGCGATCTTGTTGGTCGGCACCAGCCCGCCGGCCCGGCCGGCGATCTCCATCGAGAGCGCCTCGGAGTGCCCGGTGCCGAAGGCGTGCACCACCCCGTCGGCGCGTACCGCGTCGGCGAGCAGGTCCGCCGCCCGGCCCACCGCCTCCCGCTGGCCCGCGGCGACCTGGTTCATCGTCTCGGTCACCACCGCCAGGTAGGCGTCGGCGCTCAACGTCATGTCTCCTCCATTCCTCACGACCGCCGGACGCGGCTCAGGCCACGCCCCGCACCCGGGCGACGATCGCCTCGGCCAGCGCCGCCGGCGCCTCGTCCGGAATCCAGTGGGTCACGCCGGGCAGCTCGACGAAGCGGTAGTCACCGGACACGTGCTCCGCGCACGCCTCGGCGGCGGTCCGGCCGATGGCGATGTCCCGGTCGCTCCAGACGAACGTGGTCGGCACGGTCACCGGCCCGACCGCGGCCAGGTCACCCCGGGACATCGCCCGGTACCAGTTCAACGCCCCGGTCAGCGCGCCCGGCGCACGCATCGGCTCCGCGTACGCCGCCACCCGCTCCTCGTCGCCGACCCCGGCGAGCATCCGACGCAGCGCCGCCGCCCGCAACCCGAGCAGCACCTTCTCCGCCTTGCCGGGCTGCCGGAACAGCACCATGTACGACGAGCGGACCTTCTGATGCGCGTCGTGCGACAGCGCGTACGCCATCGCGGCGGGGTGCGGCACCGAGACGGCGGTGAGGGTACGGATCCGGCCGGGGTGGGCGGCGGCCACGGCCCAGGCGACGACGGCGCCCCAGTCGTGCCCCACCAGGTGCGCCGCCTCGACGCCCAGCGCGTCGAGCAGCGCCACCACGTCGGCGACCAGTTCCGCCAACCGGTACGCCTCGACGGCCTCCGGGCGGGCGCCGGGCGAGTAGCCGCGCTGGTCCGGCGCGTACGTGCGCAGGCCGGCGGCGTGCAGGGCCGGCGTCAGGTCGTCGAACTCCCCGCCGTGCTGCGGGAAACCGTGCAGCAGCAGGACGGGCGGGCCCTCCTTTGGTCCACCGGCGCGGACGTCGAACGTGAATCCTCGGGCGTCGATCCGCATGATCAGCAGCCTACCCAGGCCGGCCGGCGTCGCCCGGCCCCCGGTCGCGGTGCTAGCGTCTGTGGAACAACTTCACATCCGACAGGGGAGCGCACAGCGCTGAGAGTGCGGGCACACGCCCGCAGACCCTCGAACCTGATCTGGGTAATGCCAGCGCAGGGAGTTCGGTCGACCTCCAGCCGCGCCGCCGTCCGGTTCCACCGGACGTCGGCGTGCGTCTTCTCCTGGTTCCTCCACAGAACTGGGAGCACTCGCATGACACCACCCGACACGAACCGTTGGCGGACCGTCGACATCGTCGTGGCCTCGGTGATCGCCGTCGCCTTCGGCATCATCTTCTGGGCCTGGGGCCTGCTCTGGAACGGTCCCGCCGACGCCATTCCGCTGCCCGGCCGGGCGGTCCTCTACGGCGTCTGGCTGGTTCCCGCCGTCCTGGGCGGGCTGATCATCCGGAAGCCCGGTGCCGCCTTCTTCACGCTCACGGTCGCCGCGCTGGTCTCGGTGGCGCTGGGCAGCAGCTGGGGCTGGACGCTGGTCATCCAGGGCCCGCTGGAGGCGGCCGCCGCGGAGCTGGCGTTCGCGGCCTTCGGCTACCGCAACTTCAAGGCGCCCATCGCGCTGCTGGCCGCCACGCTGGCCGGTCTCGCGGCGGCCATCTACGACGTCTTCGTCTGGTACCCGGAGACCTCGTGGGTCAGCTTCCGACTCCCGTACATCCTGATCACGGCTGCCAGCTCGCTGGTGATCGCCGGGGTCGGCAGCCTCGCCCTCACCCGGGCCCTGGCCAACACCGGCGTCCTCGATCGCTTCCCCGCCGCCCGCGAACGCCCCGCCATCTAACCCCCACCCACCTCCTCCCCCCTCCCCCACCCCCACCCCTCCCCCCGGACCCGTTGATCAAGAGGTTTGCGTCAACGGCGTCCCGATTTCTGACGCAAACCTCTTGATCAACACGACGGGGCCGGTAGCGGCGCGCGGGAGGGGGTGCGGTGAGCGGAGTGGAACTGCGGGGGTTCGGGTGGCGGCACGCCGGGCGCAAGCGCTGGGCCGTGCGCGACGTGGATCTGCGGATCTCCAGCGGCGAGCGGGTGCTGCTGCTCGGCCCGTCCGGGGCCGGCAAGAGCACCCTGCTGGCCGCGCTCGCCGGGCTGCTGCCGGAGGACTCCGGCGAGCAGGCGGGCACCGGCGAGATCGACGGGTTGGACCCGCGCAAGGACCGGGAACGGGTCGGCATCGTCTTCCAGGACCCGGAGAGCCAGCTGGTGATGGCCCGCTGCGGCGACGACGTGGCGTTCGGGCTGGAGAACCGGGGCGTACCGGCCGCGGAGATCTGGCCCCGGGTCGACGAGACCCTGCGCCGGGTCGGCTTCCCGTACCACCGGGACCGGCCCACCGCCGCCCTCTCCGGCGGCGAGCAGCAGCGCCTCGCGCTGGCCGGGGTGCTGGCCCTGCGCCCCGGCCTGCTGCTGCTCGACGAGCCGACCGCCAACCTCGACCCGGCCGGCGCCGCGCTGGTCCGCGACGCGGTCGCCGGGGCGCTGGAGGCCAACACCACGCTGATCCTGGTGGAGCACCGGGTGGCCGAGGCGCTGCCGCTGGTCGACCGGGTGGTGGTGCTCGAACCCGGCGGCGGCGTACGCGCCGACGGCACCCCGGAGGCGGTCTTCGGCGCCCACGGCGACGCGCTCGCCGCCGAGGGCGTCTGGGTGCCCGGCCGGACCGTGCCGCCCCGGCGCGCCACCACGACCCCGGGCGACCTGCTGCTCACCGCCGACCGGCTCGGCCTGCCACCCCGGCTGGCCGACACCGACCTGGCGGTACGCGCCGGCGAGGCGCTCGCTGTGCTCGGCCCGAACGGGGTGGGCAAGTCCACCCTGGCGCTGCTGCTCGGCGGGCTGCTCCGGCCGGGCACCGGCGCGGTGACGGCGAGCCCGGAGCTGGCCGGCCGGGACGCCCGCACTCCCCCGCACCGCTGGCGCGCCCCCGCCCTGGCCGGCCGGATCGGCTCGGTCTTCCAGGACCCGGAGCACCAGTTCGTCACGAGCACCGTCTACGACGAGTTGGCTCTCGGCCCGCGCCGCACCGGCCGGCACGAGGCGGCGATCCGGTCCACGGTGGACGAGCTGCTGGACCGGCTGCGGCTGACCGCGCTCGCCGGCGCCAACCCGTACACCCTCTCCGGTGGCGAGGCGCGGCGGCTGAGCGTCGCGACCGCCCTGGCCACCGCGCCCCGCCTGCTGGTCTGCGACGAGCCCACCTTCGGTCAGGACCGGAGGACCTGGCTGGAACTGGTCGACCTCTTCGCCGAGCTGCGCGACGCCGGGCACGGCGTGGTCACCGTGACCCACGACCCGGAGTTCGTCGCCGCGCTCGCCGACCGGCAACTCACCCTGGAGCGGCGGCCATGACCGGCCCCGCCAGCCCGGCGGCCGTCGCCGGCCCTGCCGCCGTCGACCCGCGGAGACGGTCGTGATCGGCCTCGAACCCGTCGCCGTGCCCGGGGCGCCGCTGGCCCGGCGCAACCCGGTCGCCAAGCTGGCCGCCGCGCTGGTCTTCTCGATCGTGCTGGTCGCCACCCTCGACCCGGTCGCGCCGGCGATCGCCATCGCGGTCGAACTGGCGCTGCTGCCGCTCTTCGGCGTGCGTTACCGGGTGCTGGCCCGGCGCGCGTGGCCGCTGCTGGTCAGCGCGGTCGGCATCGTGGTCACGCTGGTGCTCTTCGCCGCCGAGCGCTCCGGCCGGGTGCTGGTCGAGGCCGGCCCGGTCGTGGTCACCTCGGGCGTGCTGCTCACCGCGCTCGGGCTGGTGCTGCGGATGTTCGCGGTGGCGCTGCCCGGCGTGATCGTGTTCGCCACCACCGACCCGACCGACCTGGCCGACGCGCTGGTCCAGAACGCCAAGGCGCCGGCCCGGTTCGCCATCGGGGCCCTGGCGGCGTTCCGGCTGGTGCCGCTGCTCGGCCAGGAGTGGCAGATGATCAGCATGGCCCGCCGGGCGCGCGGGGTGGACGCCGGGCGCAACCCGGTGGCGAAGCTGCGGCTCTTCGTCTCGACCGCGTTCGCGCTGCTGGTCGGGGCGATCCGGCGGGGTACCCGACTGGCGGTGGCGATGGACGCCCGGGGCTTCGACGCGGGCACCCCGCGCACGGTCGCCCGCCGGCAGCGGTTCACCGCCGCGGACGCCCTCCTGGTGGCCGGCGCCGCGACGCTGGCCGCCGCCGCCCTCACCACCAGCATCCTGCTCGGCACCTTCCGGCCCCTCATCGGCTGACCAGGCCGCACGCCTGGCCCGCAGGCATGGCCGGAGTCGCATGTTCGCATGGTTGCCGCGCTGGTGACACGCACTGTTCCCCTGCGCAGTCCAGATTGGCCCGCGGACTACTCCCCTGATCCGACTGGAGCAGCACATGGGCCACGGCCACGCGCACCATCACGATCACGATCCCGCCGCCGGCGGCGACGTACCTCCGGCGCTCGACCTCGGTGTCCCGGACGCCGAACTGGCGCCCGGTGACCTCAGCCGACGCGGCTTCCTGCGCAACGCCGGCCTGCTCGGCGCCGGCGCGGCCGCCACCGTGCTGACCAGCGGAACCGCCGCGCACGCGGCGGGCCATGACCACGGCCCCGGTGGCGACCACGGCCGCACCGGCGAGTTCCAGTGGCTCGCCGGCGACCACCACATCCACACCCAGTACAGCTCGGACGCGATGTACCGGGTGGTCGACCAGGCCCGGCACGCCCAGGCGTACGGGCTGGACTGGATGGTCGTCACCGACCACGGCAGCGTGGCCCACGCCAAGATCGGCGTGGACAAGGTCAACCCGGACATCGTCGCCGCCCGGGCCCAGCTGAAGGACCTGCTGATCTACCAGGGCCTGGAGTGGAACATCCCGGCCGCGGAGCACGCCACCGTCTTCGTCCACCCGGGGCGCAACGAGGTCGCCGTTCTCAAGGAGTTCGAGAACGCGTTCGACGGCAGCGTCAAGAACGCCGGTGACTCGACCCCGGCCAACGAGGCGCTCGCCATCGCCGGCATCAAGTTCCTCGGCGAGGCGGTCCGCAAGCGCCGCGTCGAGGGCGCGCTCTTCCTGGCGAACCACCCGGCCCGGCGGGGCATCGACTCCCCGCACGAGATCCGCGCCTGGCGGGACGCCGACCCGAGCGTGGCGATCGGCATGGAGGGCGCTCCCGGCCACCAGGCGGCCGGTCTGCCCGGTGGCGGCCGGAACCGCGGTTACTACGACAACAGCCCGTCCGCCGCGTCGTTCCCCGGCTACCCCCTGGAGAGCTACCGCACGTGGGGTGGGTTCGACTGGATGACCTCCACCGTCGGCGGGCTCTGGGACAGCCTGCTCGCCGAGGGCCGGGCCTGGTGGATCAGCGCCAACTCCGACTCGCACGTCAACTACCTGGACACCTCGCAGCGGGGGCCGGACAGCAACTTCGACCTCAACGGCAAGCACAACGACCCGGTGTACGGCCCACTGCTCAGCACGGCCGGCGACTACTGGCCGGGCCAGTACAGCCGTACCCACGTCGGGGCGAGCTCCTTCAGCTACCGGTCCGTCATGGACGGCCTGCGGGCTGGCCGGGTCTGGGTGGACCACGCCGGTCTGATCAAGGCTCTCGACGTCCGCGCCCGGATCGCCGGTGACCGGCGCCGGGAGTCGGGTACGCCGCTCGGTGGCGTGCTGCGGGTCAAGCGCGGTACCCGGGTCGAGGTGACCATCGACATCGACCTGGCCGACACCCCCAACTGGTCGCAGTTCGTGCCCACCCTCGCCCGGGTCGACGTGATCGCCGGTCGGGTGACCGGCCCGGTCGCCGACAAGGACGCCTTCACCGCACCCGACACCAAGGTGGTGAAGTCCTTCGAGGTCGCCAAGGGCACCGGCAAGGTCTCCTTCACCTACTCCTTCGGACGGGTGGACGAGCCGTTCTACCTGCGCGTCCGGGGTACGGACGGCAAGCGCAGCCAGCCCGGCCTGATGGGTGCGGCGGTCGACCCGTTCGGCCCGGCCCTCGACGTCACCGGCGCCGCGGACCCGTGGGAGGACCTGTGGTTCTACGCCAACCCCATCTGGGTCCTGCCGCAGTGATCCTGGGCCTCAGCCTGGGTCACCGGACCGTCCGGGAGGCCGAGCACTGGCTGGCCGCCCACGTTGTGCCGCTCGACCTGCCGGACCTGGTCGCCTGCACCCACCTGGTCGCCGCGCCGTACCCGCACGTGGCGCTCAGCGTGGCAGTGCCGGCGGCGACGGACCGGTTGGCCGGGCTGCCCAGCACCCCGCCGGAACTGCGGGCGGCGGCCGAGCGGGCGGCGGCCGAACACGGCGAACGCCGCGCCGGCCGGGCCGTGCGCTACCCCGGTGTGGACCGGCTGGTCGGCACGCGCACCGTCGGCGAGGTGCTCGCCGACAGCGCGATCGAGCGGGTCGTGGTGCTCGGCGGGGCGACGGCCGGACCGGAGCTGCCGCTGGACACCCGCGACTTCGTCCGTCCGCAGTGGCGCGACGGCGAGCTGGTGCTGGTGGCCGTGCCGCACCACGCCGGCGGCGTCGCTCCGTTCGAGGTGGCCGACCCGACGCCCTGCTGCGCCGACCACTGAGCCCGGGTGCGGTCCGTCACCAATGGTGGCGGACCGCACCCGGTGCCGGCTGGTGCAGCGGTGGTTGAGGCGAGGCGGGCCCGCCTCCGCCGATCAGCTGCGCCGGAAGGCGTACCGGCGGGGCGCGCCGGCCCGCTGACTGCCCCGGCCGGCGGCGGAGCGGCCGTGGCCGACCGGCGGACCGGCCTTCGGCGGGACCGGCCGGGTCGCCGGCTCGGTCGCCGCGTCGAGCGGCAGCGGCGGCACCACGGGGGCGACCACCGCGTCGAGGTCGGCCGGCGTCAGCTCCGCGACGTCGGGCGTGGATCGTGGGGTACGGGACTTCTTCGGGTTGCGCTTGGTGGGCATCCGGGCCTCCTTCTCGGCGGACCGGCCGGCGGGCGACGCGTGGTCGCGGCGTGAACGGCACGGTCTCGGCTGGGCGGGAACCGGGCTGACGACAGCCACGGTCCTGGCGGACGGGGTTCGTCCCGGGATCGGCCACGACGGCCACCGACGCGGCGGTGGCGGAGAATGCGGACGCCCGGGAGCGCACGGACCGCACGCAGGGCGGCGGGCCGGCTCGGAGGTGGGCGTCAGTTACGCATGTGCCGACGGTAACCCATGCCCGGCCGCGCGCGCATCCGATTTGCTGGCAGGATCGGCACATGCTGATCGCGTTCTCGATCACCCCGCTCGGCGGCGACGACTCGGTGGGCGACCTGGTCGCCGAGGCCGTCCGGGTGGTCCGCGAGTCCGGCCTGCCCAACCGGACCGACGCCATGTTCACCACCGTCGAGGGCGAGTGGGACGAGGTGATGGCGGTGGTCAAGCGGGCGGTCGACGTGGTCGCCGCGCGGGCGCCGCGGGTGAGCGTGGTGCTCAAGGCCGACGTCCGACCCGGGGTGACCGACGCGCTCACCGGCAAGGTCGCGCGGATCGAGGCCCGGCTGGCCGAGGGCTGACCGTCCGACCGCGGCGCGCAACGCGCAGCCGGTCGACCCGCCCGTCGCCGGAGGCGGAGCCGAACGCATCCGTCCCGTCACCGACGGTCGATCGTCGGCGCGGGTCGGCGGACAGCGCGATAGGTTCGAAGCCGCGGACAGCAGGAGCGAGAGGTGGCGGCACGCATGGCGGAGCAGGCGACGGCGCAGATCGGCGTGACCGGGCTGGCGGTGATGGGCCGCAACCTGGCCCGCAACCTGGCCCGCAACGGGTTCACGGTGGCGGTGCACAACCGCTCGCCGGAGCGGACCCGGCGCCTGGTCGCCGAGCACGGTGACGAGGGCACGTTCGTGCCGGCCGAGTCGTTGGCCGACTTCGTCGGGGCGCTGGAACGCCCCCGGGCGGTGATCGTCATGGTGAAGGCCGGCGCGCCGACCGACGCCGTGATCGACGAGCTGGTCCCGCTGCTGGACCCGGGCGACATCGTGGTGGACTGCGGCAACGCCCACTTCGCCGACACCCGCCGACGGGAGGAGTCGCTGCGCGAGCACGGGCTGCACTTCGTCGGCACCGGCGTCTCCGGTGGCGAGGAGGGCGCGCTGCTCGGGCCGAGCATCATGCCCGGCGGCTCCGCCGAGTCGTACCGCAAGCTCGGCCCGATCTTCGAGAAGATCGCCGCGCAGGTGCAGGGGGTGCCGTGCTGCCGGCACGTCGGCCCGGACGGCGCCGGGCACTTCGTGAAGATGGTGCACAACGGCATCGAGTACGCCGACATGCAGCTCATCGCCGAGGCGTACGACCTGCTCCGGGCTGGTCTGGGCGCGGAGCCCGCGGAGATCGCGGAGATCTTCCGGGGCTGGAACGACGGCGAGCTGGAGTCCTTCCTCATCGAGATCACCGCGGACGTGCTGGCGCACGCCGACGCGGCCAGCGGCCGCCCGTTCGTCGACGTGGTGCAGGACCGGGCGGAGCAGAAGGGCACCGGTCGGTGGACCGTGCAGAGCGCGCTCGACCTGGGAATCCCGATCACCGGCATCGCCGAGGCGACCTTCGCCCGCTCGCTCTCCGGGCACGTCGACCAGCGTGCGGCGGCCCGCCGGGCCTTCCCGGACGCCGGGGCGAAGTGGCAGGTGGACGACCGCGACACGTTCGTCGAGGACGTCCGTCGGGCGCTGCTGGCCTCCAAGATCGTCGCGTACGCCCAGGGCTTCGACCACATCCGGGCCGGCAGCCAGGAGTACGACTGGAACATCGACCTGGGCGGCACCGCGACCATCTGGCGGGGCGGCTGCATCATCCGGGCCCGCTTCCTGGACAACATCCGGAAGGCCTATGACGAGCAGCCCGACCTGCCCACCCTGCTGGTGGCGCCGTGGTTCGCCGAGGCGGTCGGCGCGGGCGTGCCGAGCTGGCGACGGGTGGTGGCCGACGCGGCCCGGGCCGGGGTGCCCACACCCGCGTTCGCCTCGTCGCTGTCCTACTTCGACGCGCTGCGGGCGGAGCGGCTCCCGGCCGCGCTGATCCAGGGGCTGCGGGACAACTTCGGCGCGCACACCTACCAGCGGGTCGACCGGGAGGGCGCCTTCCACACCCTCTGGGCCGGCGACCGTTCCGAAGTGGAGGCGTGACGAGCCCGACCCCTGCGGGCTGCCGGTCGAGCGGGCGTCAGGCGAGGGTGGCGTGCATCTCCCAGACCAGGATCTCGGCCGGCTCGGTGGCGCTGACCCGCTGACCGCCGGTGGCGGTGAGTCGGGCGGCGTCGCCGGTGCCGAGCGGCCCGACGCCTTCCAGCGTGACCGCGCCGGTGGGCACGTAGAGGTGCAGGTAGGGCGCGTCCGGAAGGGTGACCGCGTCGCCCGGGCCGAGGCGGGCGGCGTGCAGGGCCGCGTACCGGTTTCGGATCCGGATGGCGGACGCGCCGTCGTAGCGCTCCATGCCGGACGCGACCGGCACGAGGTCGCCGCGGAGCAACTGGTCGTCGATCTCCAACTGCTCGTAGCCCGGGTCGACGCCCTCGGTGTCGGGCAGCACCCACATCTGCACGAAGTGCACCGGGTCGGTGTGCGGGTTCCGGCCGTCGAGCCGCCAGGAGTCGTTCTTCTCCGAGTGCAGGATGCCGGTGCCGGCGCTCATCCGCTGGGCCAGCCCCGGATAGATCACCCCGGAGTGCCCGGTCGAGTCCTGGTGGACCAGCGAGCCACGGAGCACCCAGGTGACGATCTCCATGTCCTGGTGCGGGTGGGTCTCGAAGCCGGCGCCGGGCCGGACCACGTCGTCGTTGTTGACCAGCAGCAGCCCGTGGTGGGTGTTGGCCGGGTCGTAGTGCCGGGAGAAGGAGAACGAGTGCTTCGAGTCCAGCCAGGAGATCCGGGTGTGGAAGCGGTCGTCGGCCCGGCGTACGTCGACCGCCGGCGCGGGCGTGCTCACCAGGCCCGCTGGGCGCTGTCGGCGGGGGTCGGCGCCCAGGTCAGGGCCGGTTCGCCGGTGGCCAGCTCGCCGATCTCACCGGTGCGCAGCTGCGGCGCGTGACCGAGTTCGGCGCAGTGCTGCTCGGCGATCTCGGCACAGATCTCGGCCACCTGGTCGCAGATCGGGTCGCCCAGGTCGGCGGCGTTCAACGCCATGATCATTTTGTACCGGAGCTCCCGCATCGCCACCCCCGAAGACGGGAGCACCCCCACGACACCCCCGCCTGTCGATCCTAAGCACGGCCGCCCCCCGCCGACCGGCCAACGCCGCAGACGCGAATCTGCGCCGCCCGCGGCTCGGCGGGCGGCGCAGATTTCGGGTCGATCACCAGAACCGGCGGCGCTTGGCCTTCTGCGGGCGCAGCATGTCGGCACCCCGGGTCAGGAGTCGGGACACCCCGGAGGGGCCGCGACGAGCCTCCAGCGTGTGGCTCAGCCGGCGCGCGCCGGCGGCGGCCAGCGGCACGGCGACGGCCATCACCGCCCACTGGGCAATGCGCTTCTGGATCATGTGGGTTCACCTCCGTCAGTGGCTCCTGAGCAGACTGATACCCAGCGTGACGCCCTGGTAAGCCTGCGACCGGCGGTCGGTGCCACGAGGACGGCAACTCCCCGCCCGGTGGCCGGTCGCCGCTCCGGCGCCGGCCGGCCGGGCCGTGCCGGTCAGGCCGGCGGGGCGACCGGGTTGGGCAGCGCGCCGCCGAACCGCCGGTCCCGCTGCGCGTAGAGCTCGCAGGCGTACCAGAGGTGCCGGCGGTCGAAATCCGGCCAGAGCGTGTCGAGGAAGGCCAGCTCAGCGTACGCGGTCTGCCAGAGCAGGAAGTTGGAGATCCGCTGCTCGCCCGAGGGCCGCAGGAAGAGGTCCACCTCGGGGATCTCGGGGTGGTAGAGGTACTTCGCCACGGTCTTCTCGGTGATCTTGTCCGGATCGAGCCGGCCGGCCGCGACCTCCCGGGCGATCGCCGCCGTGGCGTCGGCGATCTCCGCCTGGCCTCCGTAGTTGACGCAGAACTGCAGGGTCAGCGTCGAGTTGCCCCGGGACATCTCCTCGGCGGTCTGCAGCTCCGAGATGACGCTCTTCCAGAGCCGGCCGGCCCGACCGGACCAGACCACCCGGACGCCGAGGTCGACCAGCTGGTCGCGGCGGCGGCGGATCACGTCGCGGTTGAAGCCCATCAGGAAACGGACCTCATCCGGCGAGCGCCGCCAGTTCTCGGTGGAGAAGGCGTACGCCGAGAGATAGGGGATGCCCAGCTCGATGGCGCCCTCGATGGTGTCGAAGAGGCTGTGCTCCCCCGCCTCGTGGCCCTTGGTGCGGGGCAGACCGCGGTCCTTGGCCCACCGGCCGTTGCCGTCCATCACGACCGCGACGTGCCGGGGCAGCGCCTCGGCGGGCAGCGCCGGCGGCCGGGCGCCGGACGGGTGCGGTGTCGGTGGCGTCGGCGTACGCCGGCCGGCCCTGCTCGTGCGAATCACTCTGTTCTCTCCTTCGCCCCGCTCTCGCCGGACCCCGGGGCACCCCGGTCGACCAGCGGCAGCGAGCGTAGCGCGCGCTCCAGGTGCCACTGCAGGTGCGCCGCCACCAGGCCGCTGCACTCCCGGCGTACGCCGGCCTCGGTGGCGTCGGCGACCCGCCAGTCTCCGCTCGTCAGGGCGGACATCAGGTCGATGGTCGCCGGCGCGGGATGGGCCGCGCCCGGTGGGCGGCAGTCCGGGCAGACCGCGCCGCCGGCCGGCACCGAGAAGGCCCGGTGCCGACCCGGCGTGCCGCAGACCGCGCAGGCGATCAGCGCCGGCGCCCAGCCCGCCAGGGCCATCCCCCGCAGCAGGTAGGCGTCGAGCACCAGGGTGGTGGCGTGGCTGCCCTCGGCGAGCGCGCGCAGCGCGCCCAGGGTGAGCTGGAACAGCCGCAGCGACGGCTCCCGCTCGACCGGGGTGAGCCGCTCTGCGGTCTCGGCGATCGCGCTGGCCGCGGTGTAGCGCGGGTAGTCGCCGAGGAACCGCTTGCCGTAGAGGTCGATGCCCTCGACCTGGCTCACGGTGTGCAGCGAACTGCCGTGGTTGCCCTTGGGGTCGCCCGCGAGCTGGAGGTCGACGTGCCCGAACGGCTCGAGCCGGGCGCCGAACTTGCTGGTGGTGCGCCGGATGCCCCGGGCCACCGCGCGAAGGCGGCCGTGCCGGCGGGTGAGCAGCGTGATGATCCGGTCGGACTCGCCGAGCTTCTGCACACGCAGCACCACCGCGTCGTCGCGGTAGAGCTGTCGGCGGTACCCGGCCATCGGGCCATTCTCCCTCGGGGTGCGATATCAGGGTCGGTTCGGGGTGGACGGCCGGACGAACCCCGATGCGCGGGGCCCGTTTTCAGCCGTAGCGTGCTCGCCATGGCCCTGCACCGCACCATCGGCCGCCGCGCTGACGACCGCGACGCCCGTCGCTCTGCCGACCGTCGCCCCGCCGCCCGCCGCCCTGGCGCCCGCCGGACCGGCGCGGTCGCTCTCGGCCTGGCCGCCACCCTCATCGTCCTCGCCGGGTGTGACAACCTCTCCTACCGCCGGCTCGACTACGACAACACCGAGGCGGCCCGGATCACCACGATCCGGGTGCTGCCCGGGGCGGGCGACGTGGTGGTGCGCGCCACCGGCGGCGCGTCGGAGGTACGGATCAAGCGGGTGGTGCGCTACCAGGGCGCCCAGCCCGACGCGACGTACCAGATCAACGAGAACGAGCTGGTGCTGGACACCGACTGCGGGTCGCGGTGCAGCATCTCCTACGAGGTGACCGCCCCGGAGGGGGTCGCCGTGCAGGGCGAGACCGGCTCCGGGGACGTCGAGCTGAGCCGGGTCGGCACGGTGCAGCTGCAGCTCGGCTCGGGCAACGTCCGGCTGGCCGGCGGCAGCGGAGCGGTCCGGGTCGAGACCGGCTCGGGTGACATCGAGGTGACCGAGGTGACCGGCCCGGTCATCCTGCGGGCCTCCTCCGGCAACATCAGCGCCCGCCGGCTCTCCGGGCAGGTGGACGTCGAGGCCAACTCCGGCGACGTCGACGTGGAGGTGGACCAGCCGGTCTCCGCCCGCGCGCACGCGTCCAGCGGCAACGTCAACCTGGTCGTGCCCCCCGGCCGGTACCGGGTCCGGTCCAACACCGGCTCCGGCGACGCCCAGCTCGGCGTCGCCGACGACCCCGGCGCGTCCCTGGTCCTCGACGTCTCCACCGGCAGCGGCGACGTCTCGATCACCCAGCGCTGACCTCGGGCGTGGGCGGCTATCGGCCGGTGCGCTGCGCCGGCACCGGGCCGGCGTCCGGGCCGCGCCGGTCCGGGTACGCCCCGGTCGGGCCCGGCCCGCCCGCGCCGTCGGATCGGGCGGCAGCGGACCACGGTGCACCGTCGGCGGCACGAGCGGCAGCACCGACGAGCACCGGCCGGGTGACCGCGCCGGCCGGGGGTGGGCTGGTGGGCGGCACGCCGGCCGACACCGGGCGGCGGACGCCGGGGAGCAGCTCGACCGGCCGACGGGCGGCCAGGTCCTCCACCCAGCCCACCGCCAGCGTCACCACGCCCACCAGCGCGAAGACCAGCAGCACCCGGATGGCCAGCCCCAGCGGATCCTGGTGCGACCAGCCCACCACGTCGACCAGCGGGGTGAGGGCGACCACGAACGGCATGTGCCAGAGGTAGACGGTGAGCGCCCGCCGGTTCAAGACGGTCACCAGCCGGCTGAACAGGGCGCTGCGCTCGATCCACGCCGCGCCGGCCGGCCCCCGGCCCAGGACGACCAGGATGAACGCCGCCGACCAGAGCGCGTTGCCGAGGTGGATGTCGTTCAGGTCGTAGCCGCGGGGACCGGGGTGGGTGAGGATCCAACCGCCCCCGGCGGCGGCGAGCGCCAGCGCCAGCGGAACCAGCACCCGGTTGGCGAGCCGCCGGAGCATCCCGGCGTGGTGGGCGAAGCCGAGCAACCACGCGCCGAAGTAGAGGCCGAACTCCCGGGCCACCCCGGGCGCCGTCGCCCAGATGCCCGACTCGATCGCCGCGAGCAGGACGTACGGGGCCAGCAGGGTGGGCAGCGGGGCCCGGCGGAACAGCCAGAGCGCGACCGGCGAGGCGAGCACGAACCACAGGTAGTCGCGCAGGTACCAGATGACGCTCAGCGCCAGCGCGCCCCAGCCGTTGGCCGGCGGGTCCGCGACCGGGAACAGCCAGAGCAGCACCCGTGGGGTCAACGGCAACCCGGTGAGCAGCATGGCCGGCACGAAGATCGCGGCCAGGACCCAGAGTGAGGGCAGCAGTCGACGCAGCCGGCGGCCCACGGCCGCCGGCCCGGACCGGTGCAGCGAGGCGGCCATCAGCGAACCGGCGAGCGCGAACATCACCGACATCGCCGGGAAGATCAGGGTCAGCGCGGCCCAGCCGGTGACGTGGTAGACGACGACTCGAACGATGGCCAGGAAACGGAGCAGATCGAGGTATCTGTTTCGCATCAGCCTGCATCTGTGTCGGGGGCACGGGCGCGAATGTCTCCTACCCTCCGCCCGCCCGCGGCCAAACGGACCGACACCCCGTCGAGAAGTGAAAGTTCCCATAGGTCCGACCGATGCCGATCATGCCGGTTTTCGGCCAGCGCAGCGGGCCGCGCAGTGCGCTGACCGCTGCCGATCAGGGTTGGCGGTAACGGTCGAGCGCCCGACCCGGAAGCCGGGACGGGCGCTCGAACAGAGGTTGCGGCCGGGTCAGAAGCCGAGCTTGCGCAGCTGCTTCGGGTCGCGCTGCCAGTCCTTGGCGACCCGGATGTGCAGGTCGAGGTAGACGCGGGTGCCGAGCAGCTCCTCGATCTGCTGCCGGGCGGCGGTGCCGACCTGCTTGAGCCGGCTGCCCCGGTGACCGATCACGATCGCCTTCTGGCTGGGACGCTCGACGTACAGGTCGGCGTAGATCTTGGTGAGCTTGCCCTCGGGGAGCATCTCCTCCACCACCACCGCGATGGAGTGCGGCAGCTCGTCGCGGACGCCCTCCAGCGCCGCCTCCCGGATCAGCTCGGCGACCAGCACCTGCTCCGGGTCGTCGGTGAGCATGTCGTCCGGGTAGAGCTGCGGGGACGGTGGCAGGTAGTCGGTCATCACGTCGACCAGGGTGTCCACCTGGTGCCCGGAGACGGCGCTGACCGGCACCACGGCCGCGAAGTCGCCCAGCTCGCTCACCGCGAGCAGCTGCTCGGCCAGGCGCTTCTTGTCGACCAGGTCGGTCTTCGTCACCACGGCCAGCACGGTCGCCTTCAGCTCCGCCAGCTCGCCGCTGATGAACCGGTCGCCCCGGCCCACCGGCTCGTCCGCCGGGATGCAGAGGCCGATCACGTCGACCTCCGACCAGGTCGTACGGACCAGGTCGTTGAGACGCTCGCCGAGCAGGGTACGCGGGCGGTGCAGGCCGGGGGTGTCCACGAGGACGAGCTGCGACTCCGGCCGGTGCAGGACAGCCCGGATGATGTGCCGGGTGGTCTGCGGCTTGTTCGATGTGATGGCGATCTTCTGCCCGACGATCGCGTTGGTCAGCGTCGACTTGCCGGCGTTGGGCCGCCCCACGAAACAGGCGAAGCCGGCCCGGTAGGGGCGCTCCTCCGGGTCCCGCAGACCGCCGGTCGCGCTCACTGGAGCACCGTGCCGAGGACGGTGCCGTTCGGCGCGGCCACGTGGATCGGCGCTTCGGCGGCGAGGTCGCGGACCGCCGCGTGCCCGGCGCCGTCCAGGGTCGAGGCCTCGGTGACCACCACCGCGGCCTCCAGCCGGGTCGCACCGGCGGCCACCGCCGAGGCGACCGCCAATTGCAGCGCGGTGAGGGTCAGCGACGGCAGCGCGACGCTCGCCGACGCGTACGTCCGGCCGTCCTGGTCGCGCACCGCCGCGCCCTCCACGGCCCCCACCCGCGCCCGGGCACCCCGCGCCAGGACGACCAGCTTGCCGTCCTCGGCGCTCAGCTCGGCCGGCGCGGACGGGGTGGGCCGGGCGGCTGGCACGGCGGGCGACTCAGGCATCGGCGGGTTGCCTCTCCTCGGCTCGGTTCTGGTTGCCCCGGGACTCGGCGGACTCGCCGCGCCCCGGGCTCTCCTGCTGGTCGGTCGACTCGACCCGACTCACCAGCACGGTGTCGATCCGGTTGCGTCGGCCGGTGGTGCCCTCGGCGATCAGCCGGAGACCAGCCAGCTCGACCAGCGCACCGGGTATCGGCACCCGGCCCAGCGACTGGGCGAGCAGACCACCGACCGTCTCCACCTCGTCGGTGGGCAGTTCGGTGTCGAAAAGCTCGCCCAGGTCCTCGACCGGAAGCCGGGCGGCGACCCGGACCGACCCGTCCGCCAGCCGTTCGACCGGCGGGCGTTCGACATCGTACTCGTCGGTGATCTCGCCGACGATCTCCTCCAGGATGTCCTCGATGGTGACCAGACCGCCGGTGCCGCCGTATTCGTCGACGACGATGACCAGGTGGTTGCGGGCCGCCTGCATCTCGGAGAGCAGATCGTCGACCGGCTTGGACTCGGGCACGAAGGTGGCCGGCCGCATCAGCTCGGAGACCGGCAACTGCTCGGCGGAGCGGTCGTCGCCGCGTACCCGCCGGATCAGGTCCTTGAGGTAGAGCACGCCGAGCACGTCGTCGACGCTCTCGCCGATCACCGGGATCCGGGAGAAACCGGAGCGCAGGAAGAGCGCCAGCGCCTGGGAGAGGGTCTTGCCCTCCTCTATCCACACCATCTCGGTACGCGGCACCATCACCTCGCGGGCGATGGTGTCGCCGAGGGCGAAGACCGAGTGGATCATCTGCCGCTCGCCGTGCTCCACGACGCCGCGCTGCTCGGCCAGGTCGACCAACTCCCGCAGCTCGACCTGGGTGGCGAACGGGCCCTCGCGGAAGCCACGGCCCGGGGTCACCGCGTTGCCGATCAGGATCAGCAGCGAGGCGAGCGGGTTGAGGGCGCGGCCCAGCCAGCGCACCAGCGGCGCCACCGCGCGACCCACCGAGTAGGCGTGCTGCCGGCCGAGGGTACGCGGGGCGACCCCCACCACCACGAAGCTGACCACGGTCATCGCGCCGGCGGTGACCAGCGCCGCCCGCCAGCCCGCGCCGAAGGTGTCCACCGCGACCAGCGCCACCAGCGTGGTGGCGGTCAGTTCGGCGAGCAGCCGCAGCAGCAGGAGCAGGTTGAGGTGGCGGACCACGTCGCCGGCGACGGCCTGCAGCGCCCGAGCGCCTCGGGCGCCGTCGCGGGTCAACTCGGCGGCGCGGGCCGGCGAGACCGCGGCGAGCGCCGCCTCGGTCATCGCGATCAGCCCGGCGAGCACCACCAGACCGGCGGCGAAGACGAGCAGTTGCAGGTCCGGTAGGCCGGTGGTCGCACCGGCCGCGGACGCATGAAGGGGTATCACCGGGACCGGCTCGACCGCCAGCTGGACAGCAGTCGGGCCTGGAGGGCGAACATCTCCCGCTCCTCCTCCGGCTCAGCGTGGTCGTAACCGAGCAGGTGCAGCACCCCGTGCACGGTGAGCAGGTGCAGCTCGTCGGCGGCGGAGTGGCCGGCGGTCGCCGCCTGCTTGGCCGCCACGTCGGGGCAGAGCACGATGTCGCCGAGCAGGGCCGGCTCGCCGCCGGCCGGGGCGCTCTCGCCCGGCCCGTGGTCGACGCTGCCCTCGTCCATGGGGAACGCGAGCACGTCGGTGGGCCCGTCGCCACCCATCCAGCGGTGGTTGAGCTCGGTCATGTAGTCGACGTCGACCAGCAGCACGGAGAGCTCGGCGAGGGGGTTGACCCCCATCTCGTCGAGGGCGTGCCGGGCGACGGCGAGCACGGCGTCGGTGTCGACCTCGACACCGGACTCGTTGGCGATCTCGATGGACAACTGGTTCCCCTGCTCTAGCGGCGCCGGCCGGAACGGCCGCCCTGGGCGGCCCGCCCGGGTACGGCGTGCACGCTCTGCGCCTGCTGGTTCTCCCGCTCGGCATCCCAGCGGGCGTACGCGTCGACGATCTCCCCGACCAAGCGGTGCCGGACCACGTCGGAGCTGGACAGCTGGGCGAAGTGCACGTCGTCCACCCCGTCCAGGATCTCCCGGACCATACGCAGGCCGCTGGTCGTCCCGCCGGGCAGGTCGACCTGGGTCACGTCACCGGTCACGACGATCTTGGAGTTGAAGCCGAGTCGGGTGAGGAACATCTTCATCTGCTCGGGCGTGGTGTTCTGCGCCTCGTCGAGAATGATGAAGGCGTCGTTGAGCGTCCGGCCGCGCATGTACGCCAGCGGCGCGACCTCGATCGTCCCGGCGGCCATCAGCTTCGGGATCGACTCCGGGTCGAGCATGTCGTGCAGCGCGTCGTAGAGCGGACGCAGATAGGGGTCGATCTTCTCGTTGAGCGTGCCGGGCAGGAAGCCCAGCCGCTCACCCGCCTCGACCGCCGGCCGGGTGAGGATGATCCGGCTGACCTGCTTGGCCTGGAGGGCCTGCACGGCCTTCGCCATCGCCAGGTAGGTCTTGCCGGTACCGGCCGGGCCGATGCCGAACACGATGGTGTTCGCGTCGATCGCGTCGACGTAGCGCTTCTGCCCGAGCGTCTTGGGGCGGATGGTGCGGCCGCGCCGGGAGAGGATGTTGAGCGTCAGGACCTCGGCGGGCCGCTCGGCGCTGCCCTGCTCGAGCATGCCGACGGTACGCCGGACGGCGTCAGTGGTCAGGGTCTCGCCTTTCTCGATGAGTTCGAGCAGCTCACTGAAGAGGCGCTCGGCGAGGGCGTTGTCCGCGGGCGCGCCGGTGATGGTGATCTCGTTGCCACGGACGTGCACGTCACTGTTGACCGAGCGTTCGACGAGGCGCAGGATCTCGTCACCCGCACCGAGCAGGTTGACCATGATCTTCGGATCGGAAACCGTGATCCTGGTCTGCACCTGGGGCGGGCCGGGAGGTGGGGTGCCGGTCATAGGTCGGGCCGTGGGGCCCTGTGCCACCTGCTCTCGATCTCGGGGCGCCGGCCCTGGTGGCGCGGCGTACGACGTACCACCCATCGTATCGGTTCAACAGCGCCGACACTGTGCGCATTTCCCCGCCCTGAGACCGGGCCACCCGGCCGTGACGGACCGGGACGAACCAGGCGATCGGCCACCCCCGGAAGCCGGCGGGGCGGGCCGGGGACGTCCTCCGGCCCGCCCCGGCCGGTCAACCGCCCTGGCGGAAGTCGTACCGGTCGAAGGTCTCCTGACGGCGGGTGAACCGGTAGGTGGCCCAGTGCATCCGGATCACCGTCCCGTGCTCGTCCCGGGTCAGCCGGAGCAGCTCGCCGGCCTCCCGCCCGGAGACGGTGCGGTACACGTCCGGCTGGTCGGGCAGCGGCGCGAAGACCGCCGGCGGCCGGCCGGGCGGGTCGTCGGCGCCCCGAGCCCGCAGCGCCCCGTCGTGCCAGGAGAAGACGTACTCGTAGCCCTCGCCCCACCACCGGCCGAGCAGGCCGCGCAGCGGCGCGGGCGCCGGCGGGCCGGGCCGCCACGGCTCGATCTGCGCCGGGTCGTGCTCGACGGCCGCGGCGAGCAGCCGGTGCGGCAGGTCGAGCGCCGCGGCGGCGCCGCCGGAGGAGAGCAGCACCGCGCAGCCCATCGCGCCCGGGGTGCCCTCGCCGCCGCGCCGGCCGTACACCCCGGCCAGGAAGCCCGGCATCGCGCCGTCGTGCCCGACGTGCACCACCCGCTCACCCTGCGGCACCAGGATCAGGCCGAGCCCGAAGCCGGTGGCCCAGAGCGTCTCGTCGGTCACCGTCAGCGGCCAGCGCATCTCGTCCAGGGTGGTGGGGGCGAGCACCGCGCCCGCCGGGTCGAGCGCCGCCGGGTCGGCCAGGAAGGCGGCCCAGCGGGCCATGTCGCCGGCGGTGCTCCAGAGCTGGGCCGCCGGGCCGACCGCGCCGAAGTCGGTCGGCGGCTCCGGGTGCGCCTCGTCGGAGTAGGCGTCGACCAGGAACCCGGTGGCGGCGGTGGGCCCGGGTGTCACGGTGGTCGCGGTCAGCCCCAGCGGTACGAGCACCCGCTCGGCGAGCACCTCCGCCCAGCTGCCGCCGCGCAACCGGCCGACCAGCTGCCCGAGCAGCGCCATGCCGAGGTTGGAGTAGTGGTAGCGGCGAGCCGGCGGCAGCACCCGCTCGGCCCGGGCCAGGTCGGCCAGGAGCTGGTCGGCGTCGGGGGCACGCAGGCTGTCCCACACGTCGCCGAACGGCTCGCGTTGCAGCCCGGCGGTGTGCGAGAGCAGCCGGCGCAGGGTCAGCTCGCCGTGCGCCGGCAGGTCGAGATGCCGGCCCACCGGGTCGTCCAGGTCGAGCAGGCCGTCGTCGCGGCACTGCAGGGTCAGCACGGCGGTGAAGGTCTTGGTGACCGAGCCGATCCGGAACTGCGTCGCCGGGCCGAGGGCGGTGTCGTTGCCGGTGCCGCCGACCGCGCAGCTCCACAGCGGCCGGTCGGCCCGGTGCAGCGCGGCCGAGACCGCCGGAATCCGGGCCTGCGCCTGCACCTGGCGCACCATCCGGTCCAGTCGGTCCGCCACCTCGCTCACCCGAGGTCCCGGGCCAGCATCGGGCCCAGCGGCGCGCCACCGAGCAGGTGGGCGTGCGCGTGGAAGACCTCCTGGCCGCCGTACGCCCCGGTGTTGAACATCAGCCGGAAACCGTCGCCGAGCAGGCCCTCGTCGTCGGCCACCGCGGCGGCCGTGGCCAGCACCTCGCCGGCGAGCCCCGGGTCGCCCTGGGCGAGCGTGGCGACGTCGGCGTAGTGCTCCTTCGGGATGACCAGCACGTGCACCGGCGCCTTCGGGCCGATGTCGCGGAAGGCGAGGGTGGTGGGGGTTTCCCGGACGACGGTGGCCGGGATCTCCCCGGCGACGATTCGGCAGAACAGGCAGTCGCTTCCCATCGGGGCATGCTAAGCGCTGCACCGGGGCCGGATGGGCGAGGCCGGGCCGCTGCGGCATGATGGCCCGCGTGACTTCACGGGCGGTACTGGTGACGGGAGGCTCGCGCGGCATCGGGCGGGCCGTGGTCCAGGCCTTCGCGGCCGGCGGCGACCGGGTGGCGATCCACCACCGGGACTCGGCGGACCTCGCCGAGGAGCTGCGCGCGCAACTGCCCGGCGACGGGCACGTGGTCCTGCGGGCCGATCTCGCCGACCCGGAGGCGGTCCGCACGATGGTCGACCGGGCCGCCGAGCTGCTCGGCGGGCTGGACGTGCTGGTCAACAACGCCGGCATGTTCGGGCCGGCCGACCCGCCGCACCCGGTCTTCGAGAGCTCCTACGAGCAGTGGCGGCAGCGCTGGCGGGAGGTGCTCGACACCAACCTCTTCGGCGCGGCCAACGCGACCTGGTGCGCCGCCCAGCACATGCGCGAGCGCGGCGGCCGGATCGTCAACGTCTCCTCCCGTGGCGCGTTCCGCGGCGAGCCGGGAAACCCGGCGTACGGGGCGAGCAAGGCCGGGTTGAACGCGCTCGGCCAGTCGTTGGCGGTGGCGCTGGCCCCGTACGGCATCGCGGTGGCCACGGTCGCGCCCGGCTTCGTGGCGACCGACATGACCAACGAGCACCTGAAGGCCGAGCGGGGCGCGGCCGTACGGGCGCAGAGCCCGTTCAACCGGGTGGCCCGCCCCGAGGAGATCGCCGCCGCGGTGCACTGGCTCGCCTCCCCCGAAGCGGAGTGGGCCTCCGGCACCATCGTCGACCTGAACGGCGCCTCCTACCTCCGCACCTAACCCCCCCAACCCCCACCCCGCCGATCATGCACTTGTGGTGCCCGGTAACTGGCGTTACGCCCCTTTGGTGAGGCACCACAACTGCATGATCGCCGAGGGCGGGCCGGGGGTGCGGGGGGCGGGGGGCGGAGGGCCGGGGGTTACCAGCGGAGCAGGCGGGTGGCGAGCACGCTGAGGGCGGCCACGCCGGCGGTGGAGGTGCGCAGCACCGACTCGCCGAGGCGGACCGGGCGGGCGCCGGCCTCGGCGAAGGCGTCCAGCTCGGCCGGGGCGACGCCGCCCTCGGGGCCGACCACCAGCACGATCTCGCCGGCGTCCGGCAGCTCGGCGGTGGTGAGGCGCCCGTCGGCCTCCTCGTGCAGCACGAACGCGGCGGCGGCTCCGGCGATCCGGCGGGCCACCTGGGCGGTCGACTCGTCCGGGGCGCCGGCCACCACCGGAAGCCAGGGCCGGCGGGCCTGCTTGGCGGCCTCGCGGGAGGTCGCGACCCACTTCTCCCGGGCCCGTACGCCCCGGTCGCCGCGCCACTGGGCCACCGAGCGGGACGCCGCCCAGGGCACGATCTCGTCCACCCCGACCTCGGTCATCGCCTGCACGGCCAGCTCGCCCCGGTCGCCCTTGGCGATGCCCTGCACCACCACCAGCCGTGGAACGGCCGCGTCTGCGTACCCCCGGGAGGTGACGTCGAGTTCCAGGCTGCCCCGGCCGACGGCGGTGACCACGGCGGTCGCCGTGCCACCCCGGCCGTCGGCGAGCAGCAGCTCCTCGCCCACCCGCAGTCGTTGCACGGTGGCCGCGTGGTGCCCCTCGGGCCCGCCGAGGGTCAGCGAGTCGGCGGCGGGCAGCGGATCGACCAGGAAGAGCGGCGCGGACACGATCAACAGGCTAGCCGCCCCGGACCGGCCAGGGCGGCTGACCCGGCTACGACTCAGGCGTGACCGTTGAACGCGTCCCGCATCCGGGAGAAGAAGCCGCCCTGCTTGGTCAGCTCGGCGACCTCCTCGCCCCGGGTCTTGGCGAAGTCGCGCAGCATCTTCTCCTGGTCGGCGTCGAGCTTGGTGGGGGTACGCACGTCGAGGTGCACGTAGAGGTCGCCCCGGCCGGTGCCGCGCAGGTGTGGCACCCCGCGGGCGCGCAGCCGCAGCGTGCTGCCCGGCTGGGTGCCGGACTTGACGTCGACCGTCTCCTCGCTGTCCAGCGTCTTGATGGTCAGCCGGGTGCCGAGGGCCGCCGCCGTCATCGGCACGGTGACCCGGCAGTGCAGGTCGTCGCCCTTGCGCGAGTAGACGTCGTGCGGCCGCTCGTGGATCTCGACGTAGAGGTCGCCGGCGGTGCCGCCGCCGGGGCCGACCTCGCCCTGCTGGGCCAGCCGGATCCGCATGCCGTCCTCGACCCCGGCCGGGATCTTGACGGTCAGCGAGCGGCGGGTGCGTACCCGCCCGTCACCGGCGCAGGTCGGGCAGGGGTGCGGGATGGTGGTGCCGTAGCCCTGGCAGACGGTGCACGGCCGGGCGGAGACCACCTGGCCGAGGAAGGTGCGCTGCACGGACTGCACCTCACCGCGACCACCGCAGGCCTCACAGGTGGCCAGGTGGGTGCCGGCGGCGGTGCCGGCGCCGGAGCAGGTGGTGCAGAGCACGGCGGTGTCGACGGTGATCGGCGCCTCGACGCCGAAAGCGGTCTCGTGCAGGTCGAGTTCCAGCCGCAGGATCGCGTCGGCGCCCGGCCGGGTGCGCGGCCGCGGCCCACGGGCGCCGCCCGCGGCCCCGCCGAAGAACGCGTCCATGATGTCCTGGAACCCGACGAACGGGCCGGCCCCGCCGGGGCCACCCGGGCCGCCGGCGCCTCCGCCGCCCGGGGCGAGCGGGTCACCGCCCAGGTCGACGATCTGCCGTTTCCGGTCGTCCGAGAGGACCTCGTACGCGGCGTTGATGTCCTTGAACTTCTCCTGAGCCTCCGGATCCGGATTGACGTCCGGGTGGAACTGGCGCGCCAGCTTGCGGTAGGCGCGCTTGATCTCGTCGTCGGAGGCTTCCCGGCTCACACCGAGAATGCCGTAGTAGTCCCTGGCCACTGCGTTCCGTGTCCTCATGTTCGTCTCGCGTTGCGTTGCGCCGCGGCCGGAGCCGGCCGTCGGCGCCCTGACTGGTCAGTTCTGGGCCAGCAGCTCGCCCACGTAGCGTGCCACGGCGCGCACCGTGGCGATGGTCCCGGGGTAGTCCATCCGGGTGGGCCCCAGCACCCCCAGGCCGCCCACGATGGTGGCGCCCGGGCCGTAGCCGGTGCTGACCACCGAGGCGGCGCGGAGGTTGTCGAACTCGTTCTCGTCGCCGATCAACACCCGGGTCGTGCTCGGCTCCGTCTCGCCGATGAGCTTGAGCAGCACGACCTCCTCCTCCAGCGCCTCGAGGATCGGCCGCAGCGAGCCCTGGAAGTCGAGCAGGCCGCCCCGGGTCAGGTTGGCGGTGCCGGCCAGCGCAAGCCGCTCCTCGTGCCGCTCGACCAGCGTCTCCAGCAGCACGGTGGAGAGGGTGGTCATCGCCGGGCGCAGCTCGGTCGGCACCTCGTCGACCAGCGCCTGCACCAGCGGCGGCGTGTCGGAGAGCCGGGTGCCGGCCAGCTTCTCGTTGACCAACCGGCGCAGATCGGTGACGTCGTCGGCGGGGATCGGCGCGGGCATCTCCACCAGCCGCTGCTCGACCCGCCCGGTGTCGGCGATCATGACCAGCATCAGCCGGGTGGTGGAGATCGGCACCAGTTCCAGGTGCCGGACCGACGACCGGGCCAGGCTCGGATACTGCACGACGGCGACCTGCCGGGTCAGCTGGGCCAGCAGCCGAACCGTGCGGTGCACCACGTCGTCGAGGTCGACCGCGCCGACCAGGAAGCGCTCGATCGCCCGGCGCTCGGCCGGGCTGAGCGGCTTGACCCGGGACAGCCGGTCGACGAAGAGCCGGTAGCCGCGGTCGGTGGGCACCCGGCCGGCGCTGGTGTGCGGCTGCCGGATGTAGCCCTCTTCCTCGAGCACGGCCATGTCGTTGCGGACCGTCGCGGGCGAGACCCCGAGCTGGTGTCGCTCGACCAGCGCGCGGCTGCCGACCGGCTCCTGCGTGGCGACGTAGTCCTCGACGATGGCGCGGAGCACGGCGAGCTTGCGGTCGTCGAGACCCATTCCCCCCACCTCCTACGCGCCTCGGCCGGCGGCACTGGGCACCGCCGGCGGCTCTCCTGGCACTCGACTGTAACGAGTGCCAGTCTACGTCGGCAGGCCCGCCAGCGCGATGATCAACGACGGACCGCGGGTGCGGCCCTGCCCACGTCCCGCCGATCCGGACGACAACGCTCTGGTGCGGCGTTGCCGGCTGCCCCTACCGTGACGTCCATGACTGAACCACCTCGCCCTCCCGGCGCCGGGGAGCCCGGCGGCAACCCGCCGGAGCCGAACCCGCCGTATGCAGCTCCGGGCCCGTCCGCAGCGGACGAGCCGCCCACCGCACCACTGTCCGGGGCCCCGGGCCCGGGCGGCTATCCCCCGCCCGATGGCTATCCGCCACCCGGCGGTGACCTGCCACCGTCAGGCGGCTACCCACTCCCAGGTGGGCCCCAGGGCGGCTACCCGCCGCCGGGCGTCGGCTATCCGACCGGCGGGGCCTACGGGGCTCCCGGCGGCGGCTTCGCCAACAACGAGGACAAGACCTGGGCGCTCGTCGCGCACTTCGGCGGGGCGGCCGGGATGTTCCTCAGCGGCGGCGTGCTCGGCTGGATCGCCCCGCTGGTGGCGATGCTGGCCCGGGGCAACCAGTCCCCGACGGTCCGGGCGCACGCCGTGGCGGCGCTCAACTTCCAGCTGATCTGGTCGATCGTCGGCCTGATCGGCTGGGTGCTCTCCTGCATCCTCATCGGCTTCATCGGCGTCGCCGCGGCGGTCATCCTCGGCACGGTCTTCGGCATCCTCGCCGGGATCAAGGCCAACGAGGGCCAGCTCTACCGCTACCCGATGTCGGCGAGCTTCATCAAGTGATCCCGGCCGGCCGCTCCCCCGGCCGGTCGGGCACCGCTCACGGCAGCAGGTCGCGGACGACGGCGTCGGCCAGCAGCCGGCCCCGCAGGGTGAGCACGGCCCGACCGGCCGCGTATGGTCCGGCGTCCAGCAGGCCGTCGGCCAGTGCCCGCGCGGCGGCGGCCCGGCCGGCGGCGTCCAGCACGTCCAGCGGCAGTCCGGAGGCGAGCCGCAGCCGCAGCATGACGTCCTCCATGTGCGCCTCGTCGGAGGTGAGCACCTCCCGGGCCAGGCCGGGGGACGTCCCGGCGGCGAGCCGCTGGGCGTACGCCGTGGGGTGCTTCACGTTCCACCAGCGCACTCCGCCGACGTGGCTGTGCGCTCCCGGCCCGAGCCCCCACCAGTCGGCGCCGGCCCAGTAGAGCAGGTTGTGCCGGCACCGGGCGGCCGGCGTCCGGGCCCAGTTGGAGACCTCGTACCAGGAGAAGCCGGCCGCGCCGAGCGCCGCCTCCGCCGCCAGGTAGCGGTCGGCCGCCACGTCGTCGCTCGGGTACGGCAGCTCGCCACGGCGCATCCGGGCGGCCAGCCGGGTGCCGTCCTCCACGATCAGGGCGTACGCGCTGACGTGGTCGACACCGGCGGCGACCACCTGCTCCAGCGAGCGGGCGAAGTCCTCGGCGCTCTCCCCCGGCGTGCCGTAGATCAGGTCCAGGTTGACGTGGTCGAACCCGGCGTCGCGCGCCTCCAGGGCGGCGGCGGTGGCCCGACCCGCGCTGTGCTTGCGGTCCAGGATCGCCAGCACCCCCGGCGCGGCGGACTGCATGCCCAGGGAGATCCGGGTGTAGCCCGCCGCCCGCAGCGTCTTGAGCGACTCGGGCGTGACCGACTCCGGGTTGGCCTCCGTGGTCACCTCGACGTCGGCGGCCAGCCCCCAGGTCCGGTCGATCGCGTCGAGGATCCGGGCCAGGTCGTCGGCGGGGAGCAGGGTCGGGGTGCCGCCACCGACGAAGACGGTGTCCACCCGCTTCGGCGGGGCGTCGCCGAGCACCCGGGCGGCGAGCCGCAGCTCGGCGAGCACGGAGTCGGCGTACTCCTCCCGGCTCGCCCCACCGCCCAGCTCGCCGGCGGTGTAGGTGTTGAAGTCGCAGTAGCCGCAGCGGCTGGCGCAGAAGGGCACGTGCACGTACACGCCGAAACCGCGCGCGCCGACGTCGGCGGTCGCGGCGGAGGGTAGCGATCCGTCGACGGGGACGGTCTCGCCTTCTGGAAGCACGCCGGGCATGAGCACTAGTGTGCCCGCATGACCTCTCCCGACGCGCTGGTGCGGGTCGCCACGGCTCGCGGGGTGACCACCCTCACCCTGGACAGCCCGCACAACCGCAACGCGCTCTCCACCCCGCTGATGACGCAGCTGCTCGCCGGGCTGGCCGCCGCGGTCGCCGACGACGGCGTCCGGATGGTGATGCTCGACCACACCGGCCCGGTCTTCTGCTCCGGCGCGGACCTGAAGGAGACCGCCGCCGCGTACGCCAGCGGGACGGTGCCGGCCGGGATGCTCGGCGACGTCCTCGCCGCGGTCTGGGAGTGCCCCAAGCCGGTGCTCGCCCGGGTCGCCGGGCCGGCCCGGGCCGGCGGGCTGGGTCTGATCGCGGCGGCGGACCTGGCGGTCTGCGCCGAGGAGGCGACCTTCGCCTTCACCGAGGTACGGATCGGCGTGATCCCGGCGGTGATCTCGGCGACCGTGCTGCCCCGGCTACACCCGCGGGCGGCGGCCGAGCTCTACCTGACCGGGGACACCTTCGACGGCCGGCGGGCCGCCGAGATCGGGCTGGTCACCGCGGCGGTGCCCGCTGACGGGCTGGACGCGGCGGTGGAGCGGTACTGCGCGTCGCTGGTGCGGGGGGCGCCGGGCGCGTTGGCCGGCGCCAAGCAGTTGCTGCGCCGCCCGGCCGCCACCGAGCTGCGGACCGAGATCGCCGAGCTGGCCACGCTGTCGACCGGCTACTTCCTCTCCGAGGAGGGGCGGGAGGGCGTCACGGCGTTCCGGGAGAAACGGTTGACTCGATGGGTGGCCGCTCTCGACGGTGGTCGCGCCGAGCAGGCGGGCTAGCGCCGGGGCGTCTGCCTCGGGTCGGCCGGGACGGATCGGCGCTGGGACGCCGCCGCCGAGCGGCGGCGTCCCGGCGTCCGTTCGGGTCACCAGGCGGTCGCGCCGCCGTCGACCGGGTAGTTCGCGCCGGTGATGTACGACGCCCGGTCGGATGCGAGGAAGACCACCAGCTCGGCGACCTCCTCGGGTCGGGCGAAGCGCTTGAGGAGCGTCTTGTTGGTGATCGCGTCCCGGGCCACCTGGTCGTCACCGAGGTCGCGCTCACTGGCCGGGCTCAGGATCGGCCCGGGACTGATCGCCACCGCACGGATCCCGTGCGGCGCGCCTTCGAGCGCGAGTTGCCGCGTCATGCCGATGATGCCCGCGTTCGCGGCGGCGTGCCCGACCATCGGCGGGACGTGGCCGCCGATCATGCCGGCCATGGAAGCGGCGCTGATGATGACGCCGCCGCCGCGCCGGACCAGGTGCGTCCAGGCGAACTTCGACACGAAGAAGGGAATGTCGAGTTCGCCGGTGATGGTGGCCCGCCAGTCCTCGACGGAGAAGTCGGGCATCGGGCCGAAGCGGAGCGAGGCGGCGTTGTTGTAGACCACGTCGAGTCCGCCATAGGCCGCGACGGCGTCCTCGACCAGCTGGCGCGCCTGTTCCGGATCGGTGAGGTCGACCGGAGCGATGCCCGTCATCTCGCCGCCGGCACGTCGGACGAGTTCGACCGTCTCGTTGTTGCCCTCGACCTGGATGTCGGCCCCGACGACCCGCGCGCCTTCCCGCGCGAAGGCCAGCGACGCGACCCGTCCCAGCCCTCCGCCGGTGCCGGTGATCAGCACTACCTTGCCGTCCAGCGTTCCCATGGAACTGCTCCTTGGTGTCTGCCCTGTCCGGACGGCTTGTGGCGGGCCGTTCGGGCACCTGCGGGACGTCGCCGGTTCAGCGACGGCCCCTGTAATTGACATGTCAATCATATGCAAGTGCTTGACCGGTCAACCACCTTCGGCGCTGGTCGTCGCGGTGACGCTGGCGACAGGTCGGGCCGGGCGAGACGTACGGTGCTCTGTCACGGTTTCGGCATCTCGCACCAGACGCCGTCGGCCGGGTCCAAGGCTCCAATTATCGCCGAACCAGGGCGGACGGGAGGCCGGTACGCGCAGGTGAGAGCGCGGCAGGAGCGGGAACGCCCGGTCGGTGCGGCCCGGCTCGGCCCGGTCCAAACCGGTCGGACGACCCGGATCGGCCGCTGCGGGACGTACGCTTGTCGGACTGTCGAACAGGGGGTGTGGGTGCGAACTCGGGCGGTCGTGGCGGGTGGCGTCGTTCTCGTCCTCCTCGCCGTGGTGGGAGTCCTGCTCGTCGTCCGACGGCTCGGCAGCGATCTGCGCCTGCCGCTGGCCAGCCGGACCTGCACCGTCCAGGCCGACGGTCGGGTGGAACTCGACGCCGACCAGATGGCCAACGCGGCGACCATCGCGGCGATCGGCGCCAAGCGGGGCATGCCGGAGCGGGCCGTGGTGGTGGCGCTGGCCACCGCCTACCAGGAGTCCGGACTGCGCAACCTCGCCAGCGGCGACCGGGACTCGGTCGGGCTGTTCCAGCAGCGACCCAGCCAGGGCTGGGGCACCCCGGAGAAGATCCGCGACCCTCGCTACGCGGCCGACCGGTTCTACGCCGCGCTGAAGAAGGTGCGCGGCTGGGAGCGGATGCGGGTCACCGACGCCGCCCAGCGCGTGCAGCGCTCGGCCTTCCCCGAGGCGTACCAGAAGTGGGCCGACGAGTCGGCGGTGCTCAGCCGGGCGCTGCTCGGCGATGCGACCGGCGCGGTGGCCTGCACGGTGGGCCGCACCCCGGTGATGCGCGGCGAGGCGGCGGCGGCCGCGCTGACCCGCAACCTGGCGCTGGACTGGGGGCTGGCGAGCAGCGCGGTCCCGGTCGAGGTCACCGGGTTCACCCTCGCCGCGACCGACCAGCGCAACGGCTGGCGCTACGCCCACTGGCTGGTCTCGCACGCTCAGGACCACGGTGTGAAGCGGGTCCGCTTCGGCGACCTGGAGTGGACCGCCCGCGACGGCACCTGGAGCGCAGCCGGCGGCGATCCGCAGGCCAGCCCGCAGGTCGTCGCCGAGGTCTTCGCCGCGAGCTGACCCAGCCCGGATTTCCTTACCGGCAGTTACCGCACAATCCGTCAAAAGCCCTCAGACGGCGCATTGCTGGCCGCCGTCCACACGGACCGGAGTCATCCCGCTGCCGGGTGTCCGGGTCCGGCCCGAGCGCGTCCTCCGCCCTCCCCGACTCGGCGCTGCGCGCGTTACGATCGGCGGCCTGTGCCAGAAATGGATCCACCTCATGGGGAGGGGTACGACGGGTGTTCGATTACGGCGGCCGGACCGGCTACGAACCGATCAGCGACACTGACCGCAAGGAGTTCCACGAGCAGGGCTTCCTCCTGCTGCGCAACGTCCTGACGGAGGACCACCGGGCGGCGCTGGAGGCGGCGGTCGACCGCGTCTACGCGGAGGAGCAGGCCAAGGGCAACACCAAGAAGGACGGCACCCTGCACCTGCTGGGCTTCCTGGAGCGCGATGAGCTCTTCGGCGAGCTGCTGACCCACCCGATCGCCTTCCCGTACATGTGGGGCCTGGCCGGCTGGAACATCTACACGCACCACAACCACCTCGACGTCACCCCGCCGGCCCTCGAGCCGGAGAAGCCGTACTGGGGTTGGCACCAGGACGGGTACCGGCAGAACTCCGACCCGGAGACGATGGACCCGAACCTGCCCCGCCCGATGTTCTCGCTCAAGGTCGCGTACGTGCTCTCCGACCTCTCCGAGACCGGGCGCGGCGCCACCAAGGTCATCCCGGGCAGCCACCTGTGGAACTCGCTGGACCGGCCCAAGGACCTGAGCGTGCACAACCCCGACCCGGAGGGCACGGTGGAGATCACCGCGAACCCGGGCGACGCCTTCATCTTCGACCGCCGGCAGTGGCACTCCCGCTCGACGAACCTGTCGAACATCACCCGCAAGATGCTCTTCGTGGGCTACACCTACCGGTGGATCCGCCCGCTGGACGAGCTGCACCCGGACCTGGACGGCGAGTGGTACCGCAACCGCACGCCGGTGCAGCGCCAGCTGATCGGTGAGGGCACCCACACCGCGAACTACTGGGGCATCAACTGGGACGGCTACGTCGACGACGAGATCCCGCTGCGCAAGGAGCTCAAGGAGCGCGGCCTGCTGGACCGCAGCGTCCCCTGGCTCCGCTGAGCCGATGAAGAGGGGCTCCCCGCCGCCGCCCCCGGGCGCGGCAGGGGGCCTCTTTTCCGTGCCCGACTTCCCGCGCCGGGCCCGGCTGGGCTCCGCGGCCCGGCTGGGACGCGGCCCGGCTGGGACGCGGCCTGGTTCGCTGCCTGCGCGGGCTGATGGTGGCGCGGCGCTGCCCGCGAGCCGGGTTACCGGCTGGCGAGGCGGCGGCGGACCTTGTCCTGGATCGACTCCGGCAACTCGGGGACGTCGAGCAGTCGAGGCAGCAGTTCGGGCTCCAGGCTGGTGGCCCGGAAGACCTCGCCGATGCTCACGCCGTGAGCGGGCCGGTCCACCACCTCGACCGGGTCGCCCGGGCCGATCTCCCCCTCGCGCAGCACCCGCAGGTACGCCCCGGGCAGGGCCCGGACGGTGAACCGCTTGATCAGGTCGGGAACTCCCCAGAAGCCGGCGAAGGTGGTGCACGGCGTCCGGGGCTTGGTCACCTGGAGCAGCACGGATCCGATCTGCCACTGCTCGCCGATCACCGCACCGGTCACGTCGACCGCGTACGTGGTGAGGTTCTCGCCGAAGTTGCCGGGCCCGAGGTCGCGGCCCAGCTCGGTCGCCCACCAGCCGGCGTCCTCCTCCGCGTAGGCGTAGAGCGCCTGGTCCGGGCCGCCGTGGTGGGCCCGCTCGCCGATGAAGTCGCCGACCACCCCGTCGGCGCGGACCAGCACCGGCCCGTCGACCGGCCGCTTGTCGATTCCGCTGCGGCCGCTCGCGTCGCCGGCCCACTCGGCCTCGGTGACCACACCGAGGTTCACCGCTGCCACCCTGCCCGTCATGGCGGTCAGCCTAGCCGCGTCCCGCGCGCGGGCGGCAGGGCTAGATCCACACCAGGTCGGCGACAGTGCGGTATCCCCGGCGGCGGTTTCAAGCGGCTGTTGCAACGAGGTGCTTGTTGAGTGCTTCGGCTGGATTCTGCCAGTCGAGGGTTTGGCGGGGTCGTCCGTTGAGTT
>NZ_JBITFP010000025.1:0-91193 GCF_044456245.1 Micromonospora sp. NPDC051006 | reverse complement strand
CCAAACCAAAAGGCCCGACCAGTCCGGGGTATAAATCATAATTGGCACTGGCTTATCAAGCACCCTGTTGAGTTCTCAAAGAACAACCACACACCGAACAGCAACCCCGCTTCGCGGAGCGCCCCTCGGGGCAACCTCTCTAACCTACTCGGACCGACTTGCGTTGTCAACCCCGTTTCCGAGGTGATCAACGAAGTGAGATCCGGACCCACGTCGACGCACGCCGAAACCCGGCGGTCGTTGCTGTCGTGGGAAACCGCAGACCGGCCGATCGCCGCTTCGCGGCTATCCGCCCGGCTCCTGCCGGCCTCAGAACTCTACCCGGTCGGTTTCGCGTTCGCAACCCCGTGTTTCCCGGAGTGTTCCGCACCGCCCGATCTCAGTCTCGTTGGCGTTTCCGCCGCGAAGCCTGGCGCCCGTTCTCGGCCGGTTTGTCCGGCCTCCCCCGTGCAGAGAGAAAGTTACGCGGACAGCCCGGAGAAGGCAAATCAACGGCGGTCACTGTGGCTCCTCCGCCGGTCCTGGCACCCGACGGCCGCCCCGACCCGATCGCCCGATGTGGATAGGCCGGACGACAGTGCCGCGCGGATCGCCTGGGCGTGCCAGAGTGTCTGGCATGGATGACGTATCCCGGCCGCCGGCGACCCTCCTCGCCGAGGAAGCGCTGCTCGGGCTCCTCCTGCCGTTCTGGCAGCTGGTCATCGGCGCGTTCGTGCTCGTCGTCCTCGTCCTGTCGGTGGGCCGGTTGGCCCGGCGCGGCCGGTCCCGGATGACCACCGCGCTGCTGGTCACCGCCGCGGCGATCGCTGGCTTCGCCCTGGTGGGTGTCCTACTACAGGGCTGACCCGATGCCCGCTCGGCGCTGACGCAGTGCCGGCCCGGCGCTGCTGACGCGCCGCCCCCTGGGCGTGGACCCTGCCGGTGCCGGCCGACGGACGAATCAGAACCGCCGGTTGGCCAGGCTCGGCAACTCGGCACGGATGGTGGCGAGCCGCTCGAGATCCAGGTCCGCGAAGGCGACACCGGGCTCGTCGGGCACCTGAGTGAGCACCGTCCCCCAGGGGTCGACCACCATGCTGCGACCGAAGCAGGTCCGCCCCGGGTCGTGGTCGCCGATCTGGCCGGCCGCCAGCACGTAGCACTGGTTCTCGATCGCCCGGGCGCGTAGCAGCACCTCCCAGTGGTCCCGACCGGTGTGCAGCATGAAGGCGGCCGGCACCACCAGCACCTGGGCTCCACCCCCAGTGGCGAGCCGGCGGTAGAGCTCGGGAAAACGCAGGTCGTAGCAGATCGACAGGCCGACCCGGACGCCCTCCACGGTGATCGTCACCGGCTGGTCCCCCGGGGCCACCGTCGCCGACTCCCGATAGGACACCCGACCGGGGATCTCCACGTCGTACAGGTGGATCTTGCGATAGCTCGCGGCCAGCGCGCCGGCGCGGTCGAAGACCAGCGAGGTGTTCCAGGTGTGCTCCGGATCCGGCCCGGCCTCGTGGAACGACCCGGCGACCACCCAGATTCCCAGCCGGCGGGCTACGGCGGCGAAGAACTGGCCCACCTCACCGTCGACCGGCTCCGGGGCGGGCGATCCGGCCGCGGGGCCTAGGTAGTCGACGTACTCCGGCAGGACCGCGAGGTCCGCGCCACCGGCGGCGGCGCGCTCCAGCAACGACTCCGCGGCGGCGAGATTCGCCTTGCGGTCGTCCCGGGCGTTCAGCTGGCAGACGGCGACGCGCATGGAATTCAGCGTACGGGGGCGCGCGGCGCCGGGACAGCGTTGGCCAGGGACCGCCGGCGCGTGGCCGGGTGGACGCCGCCAGCAGCCGGCCGCGGCCGGGACGGCCGGGCCTGCTGCACGGCGGTCAGGCCGACTTCTCCTCGCGGTCGCGGCGGGCACGCCGGCCGGTGAACTCGCGGGGCACGATCGTCGGGTTGACGTTCTCGAGGACCACCTCACGGGTGATCAGCACCCGGGCGGCGTCGGGGTTGCTCGGCACCTCGTACATCACGGAGAGCAGCACTTCCTCCATGATCGCGCGGAGCCCACGGGCGCCGGTGCCGCGCAGCATCGCCTGGTCGGCGATCGCCTCCAGCGCAGGCTCTTCGAACTCCAGCTCGACGCCGTCCAGCTCGAAGAGGCGCTGGTATTGCCGGACCAGCGCGTTGCGCGGCTCGGTGAGGATCCGCACCAGCGCCTCACGGTCCAGGCTGCGCACGTTCGTGATCACCGGGAGCCGGCCGATGAACTCGGGGATCAGCCCGAACTTGAGCATGTCCTCCGGCATCACCTGGCTGAAGATGTCGTCGGTCGAGCGCTCGGAGACCGCCCGGAGCCGAGCGCCGAAGCCGGTGCCACCGTGGCCCGTACGCGCCTCGATGATCTGGTCCAGGCCGGCGAAGGCGCCACCGCAGATGAACAGCACGTTGGTGGTGTCGATCTGGATGAACTCCTGGTGCGGGTGTTTCCGGCCGCCCTGCGGCGGCACGTTCGCCACGGTGCCTTCCAGCATCTTGAGCAGCGCCTGCTGCACACCCTCGCCGGAGACGTCCCGGGTGATCGACGGGTTCTCCGACTTGCGGGCGATCTTGTCGACCTCGTCGATGTAGATGATGCCGGTCTCGGCGCGCTTGATGTCGTAGTCGGCGGCCTGGATCAGCTTGAGGAGGATGTTCTCGACGTCCTCACCGACGTAGCCGGCCTCCGTGAGCGCGGTGGCGTCGGCGATCGCGAACGGGACGTTGAGCATCCGGGCCAGGGTCTGCGCCAGGTGGGTCTTACCGCACCCGGTGGGGCCGAGCAGGAGGATGTTGGACTTGGCCAGCTCGACGGCGTCGCCGCCGGTGCCCGGCCCGCCGGCCGACTCGGCCTGGATCCGCTTGTAGTGGTTGTAGACCGCGACGGCGAGCGCCTTCTTGGCCTGGTCCTGCCCCACGACGTAGTTGTCGAGGAACTGGCAGATCTCCATCGGCTTGGGAAGCTCTTCCCACTTCACCTCGCCGGACTCGGCCAGCTCTTCCTCGATGATCTCGTTGCAGAGATCGATGCACTCGTCGCAGATGTAGACCCCGGGGCCCGCGATGAGCTTCTTGACCTGCTTCTGCGACTTGCCGCAGAACGAGCACTTGAGTAGGTCGCCGCCGTCACCGATCCGTGCCACCTACGTTCTCCCTGCACTCACCGGCCGGGGACCCGGCCATGACCTGCGGCGGCTACGCCCCGCCCGTCTCGTTCACCCCGCCAGGTCGTCCCAGCGAAGCGGTACAGACCCGACGTTACCCGCTGGCGGAGCTTTCTCCGACCCCCAAAACGGGTGTGTCAGAGGTCGGCCGGGATCAACGCCCCGGCCGACCTCCGACCCGGTACCGGTCAGCTGGCCGCGTTGGCGGCCAGCAGGCCCTTCTTGCGGCTGGTCAGGATCGTGTCGACCAGCCCGTACTCGCGGGACTCCTCGGCCGTCATGATCTTGTCACGGTCAATGTCCTTGCGGACCTTGTCGACCGGCTGGTTGCAGTGCCGGGAGAGCATCTCCTCCAGCTGGGTCCGCATCCGCAGGATCTCCCGGGCCTGGATCTCGATGTCCGAGCCCTGCCCGTAGCCGCCCTCGGTGGCCGGCTGGTGGATGATGATCCGCGAGTTCGGCAGCGCCATCCGCTTACCCGGCGTGCCGGCCGCGAGCAGCACCGCCGCGGCGCTGGCGGCCTGGCCGAGGCAGACGGTCTGGATGTCCGGCCGGACGTACTGCATGGTGTCGTAGATCGCCGTCATGGCGGTGAACGAGCCACCCGGCGAGTTGATGTACATGATGATGTCGCGGTCCGGGTCGGTGCCCTCGAGCGTCAGCAGCTGGGCCATCACGTCGTTGGCCGACGCGTCGTCCACCTGGACGCCGAGGAAGATGATCCGGTCCTCGAAGAGCTTGTTGTACGGGTTGGACTCCTTGACCCCGTACGACGTGCGCTCGACGAACGACGGCAGCACGTAGCGGTTGTGCACGGCCGCGAACTGGGGCGGCAAACTCAGGTCGGTCATCGTCAGCTCCTCAGCTCAGGGTCCCGGCACCTTCCGGAACCTGGGTGGCTCCGGTGATGACCTTGTCGATGAAGCCGTAGTCCACGGCCTCCTGGGCGGTGAACCAACGGTCGCGGTCCGAGTCGGCCTCGATCTGCTCGGGAGCCTGACCGGTGTGGTGCGCGACCCGCTCCTGGAACATCCGCTTGGTGTAGAGCATCTGCTCCGCCTGGATCGCGATGTCGGCGGCGGTGCCGCCCACGCCACCCGACGGCTGGTGCATCATGATCCGCGCGTGCGGCAGGGCGTAGCGCTTGCCCTTGGTGCCCGCGCAGAGCAGCAGCTGGCCCATCGAGGCGGCCATGCCCATCGCCACCGTCGAGACGTCGTTGTCGATGAACTGCATGGTGTCGTAGATCGCCATGCCGGAGTAGACCGAGCCACCCGGCGAGTTGATCCAGAGGTTGATGTCGCGGTCCGGGTCCTCCGCGGCGAGCAGCAGCAGCTGCGCGCAGATGCGGTTGGCGACCTGGTCGGTCACCTCGCTGCCCAGGAAGATGATCCGCTCCTTGAGCAACCGGTTGTAGACCGAGTCGTCGAGGTTGCCAATGTTGTCGCCACCTCGGGCATCGATCGCCCGGAGCGGCTTCGCTGGGATGTGCATGTCGGTCATGGCAGCCCTTCGCTCTCCGTACCGTCCTACCCGACCCTAACCGCTGGGCCGGGCAGCAGAGTCCCGGTCGTGGCACTGTTCGCTCTCAGCGCAGCCACCCTCGGGCCGTACCGAAAAAAGGGTTGTGGCCGCCGCCCGCCGGAACCGGCGGACGACGGCCTCACCCGACGATCAGTGCTCGTGGTTGTGCTCGGCCTCGTTGGCCGCGCGCAGCGCCTCGAGGGTGACCTCGTTGCCGGCGCTGTCCTTGATCGTGATCCGCTCCATCACCGAAGCGAGCGCCTTGCCGCGCCGGACGTCGCCGAAGACGGCGGCCGCCGCGCCCGAGCGCACCAGCTGGTCGTAGTACTGCTGCGGGGCCATCCCGGCGCGCTGGGCCCGGTGCACGATCTCGTGGCCGAACTCGTCGTCGGAGACCTGGACGTCCTCGGCGTCGGCCAGGGTGTCCAGCAGCAGCTGGACCTTGACCCCCTCGGTCGCCGCCTCGGTCAGCTCGGCGTCGATCTGCTCCTCGGTCTTCTCCTCCGAGGCGAGGTAGTCCTCCAGGGTGGCGCCGATCCGCTCCAGCTGGTCGATCATGGCCTGCTTGCGGCTGTCGACCTCCTCGCGGACGACCCCCTCCGGCGCCGGCACCTCGGCGGCGGCGACCAGCTGCTCCAGGGCCTTGTCCCGGGCGGCGTAGATCTGCTCGACCTGCTTGCCCCGGCTGACCCGCTCGCGCAGGTCGTTGCGGAGCTCCTCGATCGTGTCGAACTCGCTCGCCATCTGGGCGAAGTCGTCGTCGAGCTCCGGCAGCTCCTTCTCCTTGACCGTGCGCACGGTCACCGCCACCTCGGCGTCCCGGCCGGCGAAGTCGCCGCCGACGAGCTGGGTGGTGAAGGTGGTGGTGTCGCCGGCCGCAAGGCCCTCCACGGCCTCGTCCAGACCCGGCAGAAGCTGCTTGCTGCCGACCTCGTGCGAGATGTTGCTCGCCGAGCCGCCCGGCACGTCCTCGCCGTCGACCGTGGCGTTCAGGTCGATCTGGACGTAGTCGCCCTCCTGGGCGGCGCGCTCGACGGTCTTCAGGGTCGCGAACCGCTCACGCAGGTTCTTCACCTGCTCGTCGATCTCGCTCTCGTCGATCTGCAGCTCGTCCACGGTCACCTCGACGGTGGCCAGGTCGGGCAGGGTGATCTCCGGGCGGACGTCGACCTCGGCCGTGAAGTTGAGGGAGTCACCGTCGTTGAACTCGGTGATCTCGACCTCGGGGCGACCGAGCGTCTTCAGGTCGTGCTCGCGGACGGCGGCCAGGATGTTCTCCGGGATGGCGTCCTGCACGGCCTCGTTGAGGACGGTGCCCCGGCCCACCCGCTGGTCGATGACGGCGGTCGGCACCTTGCCCCGGCGGAAGCCGGGAACCTGGACCTGCGAGCCGATCTCCCGGTACGCCTTCCTGAGGCTCGGCTCGAGCTCGACGAACGGCACCTCGATGGCGAGCCGAACGCGCGTCGGGCTCAGAGTCTCGACGGTGCTCTTCACAGGCGTACTCCTTGACGGATCTCAGTTGAGTCTGGGCGTGATTCAGCCCATCGAGTGTAGGCGAGCCGGTCGGGCGCTCCGGCAGCGCCCGGGGACCGCGCGGGAAAAATCGGCGGCGCCCCGGACGACCCGGCTGCGGACGACAGTCGGGGTGGCGGGATTTGAACCCACGGCCCCTCGCTCCCAAAGCGAGTGCGCTACCAAGCTGCGCCACACCCCGTGGCGACGAGAAGTGTATGCCGTCGCACCCCGGCCCGGGCCCCGGGGCACCACCAACCCGACACATCGCCCGCTTTCCCCCGCCGGTGGCGCCCCCTCGGCGCGGCCTCGCGCCCCGCCGGTTGGAGGCCGCAACTTCCGGGATGTTGTGGCCTCCCCCGCCTCCCCAAGCCCCAACATCCCGGAAAGTGCGTGGATCTTGGCGGGCCGGCGCGCGGCGCGGCGCGCGGGGGGACACGACTGCGTGCGGAGCGAGGGCATTGGGTACGCTGTGCGCGTCCCGGGTGTGTCGGGGCGTACGCGGGCGTAGCTCAATGGCAGAGCTTCAGTCTTCCAAACTGACGGTGCGGGTTCGATTCCCGTCGCCCGCTCCACCGGGTCTCCGGCCCAGATCAGAGGCTGCATCCCCTGATCCTGGGCCGATCGGCCACTCCCCCCTTCGATCTTGCGGGCCATCCGTCGGCCATTAGCTGCTCTGGCCGCCCTTGCCCGGGTCTGCCGGGCGATCCGCCGGTCCATGGCCGATGCGCGGGCCGATGGCAGGCCCGGTATGTGGGCCCGGAGGGATTGACCCGGACCGCCACGATCGCCCAGGTCTACGCCCTGGCCGACGGGATGCCTGTTCGGTTCTCGGCGCCCGTTGTGGCTTGGCTGGATCAGCTCGTAGGCCGCCGCCGTGCAGCTTTGTCGCAACCTGCCACAACCGAAGCGGGTCCCCGGCCACTCTCAATGTTGGTGGGAGGCTGGGTTGCGGAGTGAACGAGAGTACGTCGAGTACATCCAGGCGCGGATGCCGTGGCTGCGACGGCTGGCGTACCGGCTGTGCGGGCAGTGGTCGGCCGCTGACGACCTGGTGCAGGAGTGCCTCGTCGCGCTGTACCAGCATTGGCGCAAGGCAACGGCTGCGGACTCCCTCGACGCGTACGTCCGGGCGATGCTGGTGCACGTCTACCTGGCCGAGCGGAAGCGGTCCTGGAGCCGCCGGGTGTGGCCCGTGGCCGACGTGATCGGGCCCCCGGTAGCGCCGCTGGCTGGTGCCGAACTCCGCGTCGACCTCCTGGCCGCGCTCGCGAAGCTGTCCCGCGGGCAACGGGCGGTGCTGGTGCTGCGGTTCTGGGAGGACCTCGACGTTGCGCAGACCGCGGCGGCGCTGGGCTGCTCGACGGGCACCGTGAAGAGCCAGACCTCGCACGCCATCACGGCGCTGCGCCGCCTGCTGCCGAACTACGTGCCGGGAGGATCGGACACGCCATGAGAGACCTGTTCGCCACCCTGCCGGACGATCCGCCGCCGCTGCCGCCCGGCTACCTGGAGGCCGTGCTCACCCGAGGCCGCCGCTCGATCCGCCGCCATCGGATCGCGACCGCAGCGGTATGGGCAGTCGTCGTGCTCGTCCTGACCGTCCTGGTCGTGCCCGGCCTCCCGTTGCCCGTCCGGCCGGCGGCCCCGTCCACGAAGCCAAGCCTGCCAGACCGCTTCGCCGGGTACTCGATGCTCACCAGCACCGTCACGTCGGCTCCGCCCGGCCGCGCGATCGCCCTCTACGGTTCCGGCAACGGCGAGTGGCTCAACAGTTTCCAACCGCTCGTCGTCGGGGCCGATGGGGACACGTACCGGCGGGTCGACGCCATGGAGGAGCGGGACCGCCCCTCGGCGCTACTTTCCCCGGACGGCACCCGCGTGCTGCTCGGCGACGAACGAGGCGCGACCGGCGACCTGATCCTCGTCGACCTGACCACCGGCAAGCGCCGGTCGATTCCGCTCGGTGACCCGGTCGGCGTACGGCTGCTGGCCTGGTCTCCCGACGGACGCCACGTCGCGTTCAGCGCCGCGCCCCTCACCAACTCCGGAGAGTTCGGCACCGTCAACGTCGTCGAGGCCGAGGTGGCTCGCACCGGCACGCTGCGGCTGCTCGACCTGTCGACCGGGCGCAGCACCGAGGTGCCGGCGATCAAGCCGGCATGGACGGCGGCGTTCGCGCCAGACAGTCGCCGGATCGCCGTGCAGGTCGGCCAGGTGGCCCACCTCATCGACCTCGACGGTCGCGAGCACGGCAGCGTCCAGATTCCGAGTGGACGCGAGTTGGCCGCCGCGGTCGGCTGGTCGCCGGACGGAAGGTTCCTCGCTACCGTGCCGTGGGTGTACGACGGCCCGCTCAACGGCACCACCGGTGGCGACACTGGCCGCCACGGCACCTTCCTGTGGAAGGTCGGCGACGTCACGTTCGTGCCCGTCACGGGCAGCGGCACACCACTGGCATCAGTCCCCGACGTCGTGCAACTGCTCGGCTGGCGCTCGATGGGCAGTGTGGTCGTCGCGACCACCAACGCCGCAGGTCACGTGTCACTGGCCGAGGTGCAACTCGGCGCCGGCACCCGCCGGACCCTGGCCCGCTTCGACACCGGTAGCACCTGCGAGCTCGGCACCGAGAGCTGCCAGCTTTTCGACCTTCACCTCGCCACCGGCCTGCTGCCCGACCTGACCGTCCGCGACGCCGGTCGCGCCCAGCGCGGGCCCTGGCCAATGCTCCTCAACGCCGTCATCGGCGTCGTCGTCCTCGGCACCGCGTACTTGCTATGGCGCCGAACACATCCATCGACGCAGCCCCGAGCCGGGAATAGAACAGCTTCCTCCTAGCCACGAGGCGCCCGAGCCGCGCGGTCCGCCACGATCAGCGAGCCCGCTTCCCGGATACAGCCTGTCACCCCGTCGCCCCAGGCGAGGCGTTACAGAGTGCGTCGATGGGCTCGTGCCAAGCGCCTACTTCAACCGGCGTGGTGAGCTCGGCGGATTGCTGGTCGGGGGTCTGCACCGAGAATCGCATCGGCAGAGGATTCGGGCTGGCCATGCGGCAATCAACCATCAGCCGGACGTCTATCCCGCCTGTGCTGCCCGGGAGCAACAACAGTGACTGGCCGGTGTCGCGTACCAGCACGCCCGTCTCCTGAGCTCCAGCGAAACGAACCATGACCGGTATGGAACCAGCATTAACCACCGTCAACTGGGCGTCCACCTCGGCATTCCCGTCGCGTCCGTTACCCCCGCTGGTTGGGCCGGCCATGGCGTCGACCGCGACCGTGGCCGACTGTGCCTGTTGTTCGCGGCGTTCCTGGAACTTGGCAACACCGACACCGCCAAGCGCCACACCGAGAGCGAAGGTACCGACGAGGTACAGCGCCACACGTGGTCTAGACAGCACGCGCTCACCCCGACTCTCGTCCGATCCTGCAGGACCACCCTCTCTCTGATCCAGGTCGATGAACCCATGCTCTGTTGCCACGCCAAAAGCATAGGGCCGACCTGTCCAACGCCGTCCTCGTCACCGGTCCGCATCCAGTCCGCAAGAGGCCGACGGACAGCAGGAGAAGTGTGAGACGTCGCAAAGAATTTCCGCTGCTGGGACCCGATACCCAGGTCGTCATGGCGGTCAGCTTGACCTCATATATGTAGGTCATCCGTGCCATCCGCGTGCCAGTAGCGCGTACCCCCTACGGCGGATAGACCGCGTGACCGCGGCACCTGGGCGTTCCGTTCCGGCGGGTCCGAATCTGGCTTGGCGTCGACGTACGCCGGCGTCAGCGATGCGACTGCCGCATGAGCCAGGTGGGCACGGGCTCGGCGAAGGCGTGCACCACGTCCCAGCCGGCGCGGCGGTACACCTCGACGTTGTCGGGGTTGCTGGTCTCCAGGATCGCCGGCAGGCCGTCTGCGGCGGCGCGGTCCAGTCCCATCTTCATGACGGCGTGGCCCCACCGGCGGCCGGCCTTGTCAGGGTGCGTACCCAACACCCCGAGGTACCAGAACGGCGCGGCCGGCAGTGCGGAGTGCACCGCCTCGTCGTAGCCGCGGACGCGGGCCAACACGTCGGCGGGAAGGTGGGCGGCGAGATCGTCGTCCGGCCACTCGTTCTCGGCGGCGGGTGGTTCCCAGATCGCGACCGACGCGCCGTGCTCGATCGTCCAGATCGTTCCCTTGTGCACCCGCTTGTCGAAGAGGTGCCCGAAGAAGGCGGCGGCGTACCGCGGATAGGTCGCCTCGTCGGGGAACAGGTACCGCAGGACGGGATCCTTGGTGAAGGCGGCGACCAGCGAGGTGATGACCTGTGCACGGTCTTCCGGGGTGGCGACGGTGATCTCGGGCGCTGTCACAGCGGAAACCTATCTCAGGCCGTCGCATCACCAGGGCCACCCGGCGAGCCGGGGCCGGCCCCATCGGCTTCATAGTGGGCCAGGTCGCGGGCAAGTTCGCCGACCAGCACCGTGGGCCGGCGCCGCAGCCACCACCGGTCGGTCACGCCGAACGGCCAGAAGGCCGCACCGTCGTCGACGGTCACCTCGCGAAACTTCTCATCCAGCTCATCCACGATGCCTTGCCAGTTCGCCCGCACGGGCTCGGTGAGCAGGGGCAGCGCCTGTTCGATCCATTCGCGGCAGGACAGGTCGTTGCGGTACTCGTCCACACCCCAGTCATAGCCTGCACGGATCTCCTCGATCAGTCCCGACCACCCTTCCACCGTCTGCGGAAGGCTGCGGACCGTTCGCCAGCCCCTTTCGCGCAGCGCTTCCCCTACGCGTAAGGCGGATTGGTAGTCCTCGCGGCTGAGGTTCAGACTCTCCACCTGCCCCATCATGCCTCCGTCGGTCACGGATCCAGCTTGGTCTCCCTCAGCCAGCACAGGAACGCCCCCATCCGCTCGTCGCTCCATCGTTGGCGTCCCGAGGGCCAGCCGTTTCACCGGACGCGCCGGCCGGCGAATAATCGGCTGCTCCGCCCGGCCGGCGCGGGCGAGAATCCGGCACATGTCCCAGGCCACGCTGCGAACCAGCCGGATCCATCTCGTCCCGCTCTCCGACGAGCACCTCGACGACGAGGTCGAGCTCGACGCCGACCCTGAGGTGATGCGCTACCTCGGCCCGGCGCGTACCCGTGCGGAGGTGCAGGCCCTGCACCGGCGGCGGCTCGCGGCCGCGCAGCAGGTGCCCGGTCTGGGTTTCTGGGCCGGTCTCGTCGACGGGGCGTTCGTCGGTTGGTGGATCCTCGAACCGCCGGAGCGCGCCGACCAGAGCCCGGTCGAGGGGCAGGCCGAACTCGGCTACCGGCTGCTGCGCCGGTACTGGCGCCGGGGCCTGGCCAGCGAGGGGGCCCGCGAGCTGGTCCGGCACGGCTTCGAGGATCTCGGCCTGACCCGGATCTTCGCCGAGACCATGACGGTCAACACCCCGTCGCGAGCCACCATGGCCTCGGTCGGGCTGCGGTATGTCCGCACGTTCCATCTCGACTTCGACGACCCGCTGCCGGGCACCGAGCTCGGCGAGGTCGAGTACGCGCTGACCCGGCAGGAGTGGCTCGCCCACCGGGCGGAGGCCGCCGACCGCCCCTGACGCCGTTGGCCGCCGCCGACGACTGCGGCCGCGGTCGTCGGCCGCAACGTCGATCAGGCGTGGTCGTTGGGGGCCGGACCGGTGCCGATGCTCAGCCGGTAGATCCAGGCCGGGTACCGCACCCGCTGGGCGCCGCCGGCCAGGCCCGGCGTCCGGTGCAGCTGCGCGGCGGGCAGCCAGAGATCACCCCCGGCGTCGACCCACATGGCATCCACCCAGACCAGCCGGGGATCGGCGATCAACGTCGTCACCGCGCGTTCCGGCGAGATGGCGAGGATCCTCCGCCGTTCGACGTCACTCAGGTAGATCGTGCCGGCCGCGTCGATCGCGGTGCCGCCGGTCGTCGGGGTGTCCAGCCAGGGCTCGACCTGCGCGGCCACCGTCTCGGGGGCGACCGTCGGGTCGTCCAGCCAGCGGGTCTCGATCCGGGACAGGCCGCCGGAGGCCGGCTGGTAGTAGAGGTACCGCCCGTCCGGCGACACCTCCAGTTGGTCGGCGTGCAGGACGACCTCGGCGCCGTCCGGACCGTGCAGCACCTCGCCGTCGGCGATCAACCGTCGGCCCACCGTGCTCGGGTGCCCGTCGAGCACCCGGCGGGCCGCGCCGGTCGCCAGGTCGAGCACGATCAACCCCGGCGCCCCGGCGTCGGTCAGGTAGCCGGTGCCGCCGTTGAACCGGACGTCGTCGACGTAGCTGGTCCCGACGACCGCGGCGGTCAGGTCGTAGATCCGGGTCACCTGCGCGGTTGCCGGGTCCGCGACGATCAGCCGGGCGCCGCCGGGCACCTGCGGCTGGCCGGGCCCCGGCGCGCCCGCGTCGATGATCCACAGCCGCCCGTCCGGCCCGGCCCGCAGGCCGTTGACGTTGACGTACGCCCCGTCGCCGTGGGCCGCGTTCCAGGACGCGTCCGGCCAGGGCTCCCGCCGGCCGTCCGGGAGCGCCTCGGCGACCTTAACTCCCGGCTCGTCAGCGCCGGGGAAGCTCAGGAAGATCCGTCCGCCGACGGTGGTGACGCCGGTGCAGACCCGGTCGTTGGCGAGCACCGGCGTCAGGCGCGGGTCTTCCCGGGTGGGCAGGGCGGACATGGCGCTCCTTCGCGGCTACCGGGTCGGTGACGGCAGCGCGCGTTCCCCGGCCCCACCCTTCGAAACACCGCCACCGGAAGCCGACTGCTTGACAGTTGTCGATCTGTGCACTGGTGTGGGTAGCACCCGTGACATCGATGTCCGTCAGGAGGGCACATGATCGTCCGACGACGGTGGACGGCTGCCGCCACCACAGCGATCCTGCTCAGCGCGGTGCTGTCCCATCCCGGCTCCGGCGCGGCCGCGCCAGCCGCACCACCACCCACGGTCACCCTGGCCAGCGGCGAGACCGCGGTGATCCGGGTCCAGCTGCGCGACCAGGCGCAGCTCGACCAGCTCGTCGCCCGCGGCGCCGACCTCGCCAACCGGCCCCGCTCCGCGGACGGGCGGGTCCTCGCCGACCTGGTGCTGACCGGCGCACAGCTCGCCGAGCTGACCGCGCAGGGCGCCACCGCGCTGCGGGTGGTGCAGCGCGAGGGCGACGGCGCCCGACACCTGGCGGAGAGCGTCCGCGCCGCGCAGCAGCGCACCGCCGCCGGCCTGCGGGCCCCGACCGCAGGGCAGCGTACGGCCGGTGCCGCGGCGGCCGTGGACACCCTGCACTTCCTTCAGGCGTACTGGTGGAGCACCGGGGGCCAGACCTTCGTGCAGACCCAGGTGGCGACGACCGCCACCGACGACCCGGACGTGGAGATCACGGTCAACTGGCGCACCGCCGACGGGGCGACGGGTTCCTTCCCGCTGTTCCGGTTCGAGGACTCCGGCGAGTACCAGTACCACTACGCGCTCCCCCAGCCGGTGCCGAACCGGCCGGTGCAGGTGACCGCGACGTCCAGCCTCGGCGGGGTCAGCCGGGTCGTCACCCCGGCACCCTGGCCGAGCGCCACCCCGCCGCCGCTGCCCGCCGGCTACCAGAAGGACTTCATCGACGCCTACCTCACCCCGGTCGACATCCAGGCCCGGATCAAGCGGCTCGCCCGCCAGTACCCGGGGTTGGTCGACGTGATCGACCTTCCGCACCGCACCCAGGGCTACCGGCGGACCGCGGTGGCGTACCTCGGCGATCCGGCCGCCGCGGCCGTCGTGGTCGAGTCGGTGCGCTTCGGCGACCAGGGCATGAACGGCGTCCAGGTGCGTACCGTCGACCCGGGTCGACCGGGTCGCGCCCTGACGGTCGGTTACCGGGACCGGGTCATGACCGTCTCGTTGGCCACCGACGGAGCCGGCAAGATCACCAGCAGCACCGACGACGTCGCCGCCGCGATCAGCAGCCGGTTCCCGAACCGGTTCCGGGCCTTCGTCGAGGAGGGCTCGGCCGGCCTGCCGATGCCGGTCGTCAGCCCGGTCCGGCTCGACGACGGGCTGCGGGGCGCGGAGGTGCCGACCCGAGCGTGGACCGTGCAGGCGCTGCGCATCGGCGTGCACCGGGACGGTTCCCGGGTCGGCGTGCTGGCGTACTCCCAGGAGCATGCCCGGGAGTGGGCGACGCCGCTGGTCACGCTGGAGTTCGCGGAGCGGATGCTGGCCAACGCCCACACCGACCCGGCCACCCGGGAGTTGCTGGAGCAGGTGGACATCTTCGTCATCCCGACGGTGAACCCGGACGGCGCGAACTACTCCTTCCACGACTACAACTTCCAGCGCAAGAACCTGGTCAACCACTGCGCGGGCGCCAACCGTGACCCGCGCTACCGCGACTCGTGGGGGGTGGACCTGAACCGCAACTACACCGTCGGCTCGCACTTCGACGGGTACGTGGGCGCGAGCAGCAACTGCCTCTCCGGCACCTACGCCGGGACCAGTGAGCTCTCCGAGGCGGAGAGCCGCAACGTCATCGCGCTCGCCCAGGCGCACTCGAACATCCGGTTCGCGATGAACGTGCACTCCTACGGCGGGTACTTCATGTGGCCGCCGGGGGCGTACCGGGCCGACGGGCGGGTCACGCTGCCCCGGCCGTCGATCGACGAGTCGACGCTCTTCCTGAACAGCGCCCGGCGGATCGTCGGCGCCATCGCCCAGGAGCGCGGCACGGTCACCTGGCCGTCGCAGACCGGACCGGTCGCGGACGTGCTCTACTCGGCCGCCGGCAACTCGGCGGACCAGCTCTACTACGAGCTCGGCATCTTCGCCTGGGACTTCGAGGTGGGCAACGACCGCTGGAACCCGGTCACCGCCGAGTGGGAGGGGGTCGGCTTCCAGCCGCCGTTCGATGAGGCGCACGGCGAATCCCAGGAGTACGCCGGCGGTCTGGTGGAGATGGTCCGGGTCGCCCGCGACTGGGCCGCCGCCCAGGCCGCCGGCTGACCGCCCGTGACCCGGCCGCCCGATCGGCGGCCGGGTCAGCGCCACCGGTCACCCGCCGAGGCGGTAGCGGCGGGTGACCGGTCCGGGGACGTCCGTTTTGCGCCGAGGCGACCCGGGTACGGGCATCGGCATGGACACGAACAGCACAGCGCACCTGGCCGGCGGGCCTCGGGACGGCAGCACCCACGACGCGGGCGGTGCCGCCCTCGTGGAGCTGGAGATCGACGGCCTGTTCCATCGCTACATCCGGACCACCAAGCAGCACGGCGAGGGCGGGACGATCTACAACTACGACGGCGTGGTCGCGCCGGACGGCGGCGAGCCCGGCGTGGAGGACCCGGCCGCCCGGGTCGCCTCGCCGCGCGCCGACGCCGAGGGGCACGGCGGCACGCACTGACCGCCGGAGGGTTCAACCGGACCGGCCGGCCGCGGATGAACCGCGGCCGGCCGGGTAAGCAGCCCGGCCTGGTGGAGAACGACCGGCGTCGCGGCCGTACCCGCGACCGGGCGCGCGGGCGGGCGGCGGTGGCCGGCCCGCCCGGGCGTACCGCCGTCAGCGGCCGGTGATCCAGTTCCAGGCCGACATGACCCACTCGGTCTGCTGGAGCCAGGCGACCCCCAGGCCGGCCAGGAAAACCGCGGTGACCAGGTGCGCGCCCCGGGCGCTGCGCCGGACCCGACCCAGCTGACGCTCGAGGACCACCCGCCCGACCAGCCGGGAGAGCGCGAAGAGCCCGACCGCGACCAGCAGGCTCAACACGAAGATCAGCAGCGGCGCGGTCAGGTCGCCCCGCCCGGAGATCGCCCAGATCCCCCAGCAGACGAAGGCGAAGAGCCCGCCCGCGGCGCTCCACTCGCCGCCGCGCCGCAGCTGGGCCAGGTGCCAGCTCATCGGCCGGCGAGGCGTGGGCCCCTCCGGCCAGCCGGTCCCGGTGGGCTCCTGCCCCACCACGGGGAAGGGCTCGGTGCGCGGCGTCCGCGGCTGCCCGACCGGGGCGACGCCCCGGCGGAACCCGTCCCGCTGCGGTGGCACCCCGACACCGGGCTGCGGCGGCACCTCGACGGTCCGCTCCGCCCAGGGCTGTGTCTGGTCCGCCATCTCTCGTTCCTCCCCCTGACCGACGGCACCACCGTCCGCCGTCTGTTTCCGAGGGTAGCCACCCGGCAAATCGGTCGCCGAGTCCGGCACCGCCCGAGCGGTGCCGCCGACGCGCGGCGGCGACGGGGGTACGGTCGGCTGATGGGTGATGCGGAGCGACGGCGACGGCGGCTGCGGCACCACGCCGAGGGTGACCCGGCGACCCGGGGCACCGACGGGCACTCGGTCAGCACGGCCGGGGTGCACGACGGTGCCGAGCCGCCCCGACGCCGCGGGCCGGCCGACGACCGGGACGGCGAGCGCGGGCTGCGCGGCCTGGTCGGCTCGGGGTCGTCACAGGTGGGGCTGAGCGCCGCCCTGCGCGCCCGGGACGCCGCCCGGCCCGGCGAGGAGGACCTCGCCGCGGCCGAGGCCCGGGTGGTGGTGGTCCGGCGCAACTGGGTGCCCCGCGAGGAACTGCCCCGCTCGCCGCGCTGACCGCCGCCCGGCACCCCGAGCAGGGTGCCGGGGATCAGCCGGCGACCGTCACGGCAGCGGCGGCAGCTCCCGGGACTGCTCGTACGCGGCGACCTGGGCGATCCGCCGCGCGTGCCGCTCGTTGCCGGAGAACGGCGTGTCGAGGAACGCCTCGACGATGCCGGTCGCCTCGTCCAGGGTGTGCTGGCGGGCGCCGACGGCCACGATGTTGGCGTCGTTGTGCTGGCGGGAGAGCTGGGCGGTCTCGATGTTCCAGGCCAGCGCCGCCCGCACGCCCTCGATCTTGTTGGCGGCGATCTGCTCCCCGTTGCCGGAGCCGCCGATGACCACGCCGAGGCTGCCCGCATCGGCCACCACCCGGTCGCCGGTGTGCAGGCAGAAGGTCGGGTAGTCGTCGTCGGGGTCGAACCCGTGCGGCCCGACGTCCACCACCTCGTACCCCTGCTTGGCCAGGTAGTTGGCCAGGTGCACCTTCAGCTCGTAACCGGCGTGGTCGGATCCCAGGTAGACGCGCATACCGCGCAGTCTTTCAGGCCGCCGACGGCGGCGCCGCGCGGGCGGCGCCACCGAGGCGGATTGGTCACAGCTCAGCGGGAGAGCTCGGCCACCACCAGGCCGCCGCGCGCCTTCGGGGTGAACCAGGTGCTCTTGCGCGGCATCTTCTCCCGGGCCAGGTTCACCGCGACGAAGTCGTCCACGGTCACCGGGGCGATCAGGATGGCCAGCTCGGCCCGGCCGGCGTCGACCTCTCCGGTCAGCCAGCTCGCCGGGTAGTCGCCGCCGACGTAGGTGATCCGCTTGTCGCCCGGGTCGAGACCGAGGGCGTCGCGCAGCAGCAGCCGCTCGACCAGGGCGTGGTCGAGGTTCTCCAGCCGATCGCCGTCGACGTTCGGCAGCGTCACCGCGTACCCCTGGCCCGCCAGGCGGAGGTGGACGGTGCCGCCGGCCGCCGGGACCTCGACCGGGCCGTCGATCCCGGTGATCGCCGCGCCGGCCGTGCGGAGCCGGTCGAGCAGCTCCGGGCCGGTGGTGGTCAACTCGCTGACCAGCCGGTTGTACGGCTGGATCGCCACCGACCGGGGCGTGGTGACCACCGCCAGGAAGCGCGGCAGCCCACCGGTCTGCGCGGCGAGGCTGCGGTGGTTGCCGTCGGCGACCACCAGCTCACCGCCGCCGGCCAGCGCGGTCAGCTCGTCCTGCCGCGGGCCGGGGCCGAGCAGCCAGATCGCGTGGGTCCGGCCGGCCTGGTCGGTGTCGGTGGCGGCGGGCACGCCGGCCGACTCGGTGGCCGCGGCGAGCGCGTCGTGCAGTTCCTCGCCGCGCCCGGTCTGCAACAACAGCACCGGCGAGAGCAGGTGCCCGAGCGACTCGGCGAGGGCCACCCGCTCGCGCACCTTGGCGATGAAGACGTCCTCGTTGCGGATCACCAGGCCGGGCTCGTCGGCCCGGGTGGAGATCTGGTCGGTGTCCACCATCGCGAAGAGACCGTAGGCCGCCTCCTCGCCCGGGGCGCTGATCCGGTAGAGCACCACCACCTGCTCGGCGGGGGTGTAGCTGCCGTCGGCCTTCGCCTCGGCGAGCCGGGCCACCGCGTCGGGCAGCGCGTCGAGGAAGGACTTGCCGACGCTCTCCGGCGCCCGGTGCGGCATCTCGATGCCGAGGGCGCTGTGCGGGTTCCCCTCGATGATCGCGGTGATCTCCGCGTCGTCGGCGAACTCGTCGTAGTTCTGCGCGCCGGTGCCGCCAGTGGTGATCCAGGCCCGGGTGATCGGGTGCACGACCGTCATGACCGCTGACGCTACCGTCGCCCGCATCGACCCGGACGCGGACCCGGTGCGGCGTCCACCAGATGAAAGGGGCGGGCCGGCCGGAGGTCCGGCACGGTCAGCCGGCGTGCTCGGTCGACCGGCGGTGCCGCCCGGTGTTCACCGGCCCGCCGGCCGGGCCACGACCGGCCGGGGTGGGCAGCGTCCGCCGGGCCGGGTTGCCGACGCCGGGCGGGGCCGACCGGGCCGGGCCGGGCGACGGCTGGGCCGACCGGGCCGCGTTGGCGACGCCGGGCGGAACCGGCCGGGCCGGCTCGGTGGCGGTGGACGGGGGCAGCCGGAAGGTCGGGTCGGCGGTTCCGGGCGGGGTCAGGCGGGACGTCGGCGCCACCCGGGCCACCCCCACCACGATCGGCGGGGCGAGCAGGTCGGCCACGTCCGCGGGCAGGTCGGGTCGGAGCGCGGGCCAACGGGAGTCGTCGACCGACCAGTACGCCGGGGTGTCGGCCGCCTCCTCCCGGTTGAGCAGATCTTCACCGGGGGTGCGGCGGTGCTTCGCCATCGGGATGCCTCCACGAGCTGCAGGTTGCGGGTTGCGAATCGCTGCGGCGGACATCGGGCCAAACGAGGTCGAAGCGGAGCGGTGACGGGGGTTAATCACGCCGTCACGGGTGTTGACCGGCCCCGACGTCGGGCCGGGGCCGGTCAGTGGGTCTGTCGATCGGTGGGCCGGCGGGTCAGTCGAAGATCGGCCCGAGCTCGCGGCTGCGCTTGAGTTCGTAGAAGCCGGGCGTGCCGGCGACCAGCAGCACGCCGTCCCAGAGCCGACCGGCGGCCTCCCCCTTCGGGGCGGGAGTGATCACCGGGCCGAAGAACGCGACCGGGCTGCCGTCCGGGCCGGGCGCGTGGATGACCGGGGTGCCGACGTCCTGGCCGACCGGGCGCATGCCGGCCTCGTGGCTGGCCCGCAGCGCCTCGTCGTACTCGGTGCTGTCCGCGGCGGCGGCCAGCGCCGGGTCCAGACCGGCGTCGGTCAGCGCGGCGGCGTAGAGCTCCGGACCCCGTTCCTCCTTGCCGAGGTGGATCCGGGTGCCGAAGGCGGTGTAGAGCTTGCGGAGCACGTCGGCGCCGTACCGCTGCTCGGCGGCGATGCAGACGCGCACCGGACCCCAGGCGGTGCTGAGGAACGACTTGTACTCCTCGGGCAGCTCGTCTCGGCCCTCGTTGAGCACGGACAGGCTCATCACGTGGAAGCGGATGTCCACGTCACGGACCTGCTCGACCTCGAGCAGCCAGCGGGACGTGATCCACGCCCAGGGGCAGGCCGGGTCGAACCACATGTCGGCGGTGACACGATCGGTCACGGTGAGGTCCCTTCGCGACGGGTGACGCCGCGCCTGCGACGTCCAACCCCGATCTTCACCCCGGAAACCGTCGATCGACAGCGGAATGAGAGCGTGACCTCGGCCACCGCGGCGTGCCGGTGCATGGAAGACTCGGTTCCGGGCCGACCGCCACGAGCGGCCGGCGGACGACGCCGCCGCGGCGTACGGCGAGAGTGGGATGGAGACGAACAGTGCCGGGAGTGCGCAACCTGACGCAGGTCGAGGCGACCGAGCGGGCCCGCCTGCTCGAGGTCACCGGGTACGAGATCAGTCTGGACCTGTCGACCGCGGTGCAGGCGGCCGACGGCCGCACGTTCCGCTCCACCACCGAGGTGCGGTTCCGCTGCGCCGAGCCGGGCGCGAGCACCTTCATCGAGGTGGCCGCCGAGTCGGTGCGCTCGGCGACGCTGAACGGCTCGCCGGTGGACCTCGCCGACTGGTCGGCCGAGAAGGGCCTCGTGCTCTCCGGGCTGGACAGTGAGAACACGCTGGTGGTCGACGCCGACTTCGGCTACTCGAACAGCGGCCAGGGCCTGCACCGCACGGTCGACCCGGTCGACGGCGAGACCTACCTCTACAGCCAGTTCGAGACGGCCGACGCGCAGCGGGTGTTCGCCTGCTTCGACCAGCCCGACCTGAAGAGCGTCTACACCTGGCGGGCCACCGTGCCGGAGCACTGGCGCGTGGTGTCCAACATGCCGGTGGAGCGCGAGGAGCCCGCCGGCGAGGGTCTGAAGCTCGTCCACTTCGTCGAGTCGGCCCGGATGAGCACCTACATCACCGCGCTCTGCGCGGGGCCCTACCACGAGGTGCGCGACAGCCACGACGGCATCGACCTGGGCGTCTTCTGCCGGGCCTCGATGGCCCAGTACCTGGACGCGGACGACCTCTTCCTCATCACCAAGCAGGGCTTCGACTTCTTCCACGAGAAGTTCGGGGTGCGCTACCCGCTGCCGAAGTACGACCAGCTCTGGGTGCCCGACTTCAACGCCGGCGCGATGGAGAACTTCGGCTGCGTGACGCACGCCGAGTCGCACTACATCTTCCGCTCCCAGGTCACCGACTTCGAGTACGAGCAGCGGGCCAACACGATCCTCCACGAGCTGGCCCACATGTGGTTCGGTGACCTGGTCACCATGCGCTGGTGGAACGACCTGTGGCTGAACGAGTCGTTCGCCGAGTGGGCCAGCCACTGGTGCAACACCCACGCGACCCGGTTCGGCGACGCGTGGACGACCTTCCTGTCGATCCGCAAGAACTGGGGCTACCGGCAGGACCAGCTCTCCTCCACCCACCCGGTCTACTGCGAGATGCCGGACCTGGAGGCCGTCGAGGTCAACTTCGACGGCATCACGTACGCCAAGGGCGCGAGCGTGCTCAAGCAGCTGGTCGCGTACGTCGGCGAGGAGCCGTTCGTGGCCGGCCTGCGGGCCTACTTCGGCAAGCACGCGTGGGGCAACGCCACCTTCGACGACCTGCTCTCCGAGCTGGAGGCGGCCTCCGGGCGGGAGCTGCGCAAGTTCGCCGCCCAGTGGCTGGAGACCGCGCAGGTCAACACGCTGCGTCCGGAGGTGACGATCGGCCCGTACGGCAACTACCAGCAGGTGGTGGTCCGGCAGGAGGCGCCGGGCGGCTACCCGACGCTGCGCACCCACCGGATCGGGGTCGGCCTCTACGACCTGACCGACGGGCGACTGGTCCGCCGGGAGCGCTACGAGGTGGACGTCGCCGGCGAGCGCACCGAGGTGACCGACCTGTCCGGCGTTCCCGCGGCCGACGTGCTGCTGCTCAACGACGACGACCTCACCTACGCCAAGCTGCGCTTGGACGAGCGGTCGATGTCCACAGTGGTGCAGCACATCGGCGGCTTCGAGTCGTCGCTGGCCCGGGCGCTCTGCTGGACCGCGGCCTGGGACATGATCCGCGACGCCGAGCTCGCCGCCCGGGACTACGTGGCGCTCGTGCTGGCCGGGCTGCCCGCGGAGTCCGACATCAACCTGGTCACCGCCACACTGCGGCAGGCGACCACGACGCTCACCCTCTACGCCGACCCCGCCTGGGCGCCGATCGGCTGGGCCGATCTGGCCCGCACGGCGAAGACCGCGCTCGCCGCCGCCGAACCGGGCAGCGGTTTCCAGCTCGCCTGGGCCCGGGCGTACGCCTCGGCGGCCCGCTCCAGCGAGGATCTGTCCACACTGCGTGGCTGGCTCGACGGCAACGAGGTGCCGGCCGGGCTGACCATCGACACCGAGCTGCGCTGGGGGGTGCTCGGCGCGCTGGTGGCCAACGGGGCGGCCGGGCCGGCCGACGTGGAGGCCGAGCTGGCCAACGACCGGACGGCGAGCGGCGAGCGGGAGGCCGCGTACGTGCACGCGCTGGTGCCGACCGCGGAGAACAAGGCCGCCGTGTGGGCCCAGCTGACCGGCCCGGAGGCGTTGCCGAACTGGCGGCACCGGGCGCTGCTGCAGGGCTTCGTGCACCCCACCCAGGTCGAGCTGGTCACGCCCTACCGGGAGAAGTACTTCGCCGCGGTCGCCCAGGTGTGGGCCAGCCGGGACAGCGAGCCGGCGCAGGAGTTCGCCCAGCTCGCCTACCCCGCCTACCAGGTGGACGACGACACGGTGGCGGCCACGGACGCCTGGCTGGCCGAGGAGGGGCACCCGGCTCCGCTGCGCCGGCTGGTGGCGGAGGGCCGCGACGGCGTCGTCCGCGCCCTGCGGGCCCGGGCGAAGGACGCCGCCCAGAGCGCCTGATCGGCAGCAGACCGGCCCGGGGCCGGCGGGGGTGCGAGCCCTCGCCGGCCCCGGGCCGTTGTCGGCGCCACTCTGCCTGCCGCGAGCGCCCTCATCCAATTCGTGCGCACCAGCACCGGGCACGAAAAAGCCCGGCCCGCGAGTGCGCGGGCCGGGCTTCGTCGTAGGGAGTGGGTCAGCCCTTGCCGGCGTGGCTGGCCAGCTGGTCGAGGCCGTTGATGATGCCGCCGGCCAGGTCGCCGCCGCTGAACGCGCCGACCATGGAGAGCGCGGCGAGCTTGGCGTACGTGTCGGGGATGCGCTTGCGCGCGTGCCGGCCGGTGACGATCTCCAGCTGCCGCTGGTTGGGCGACACCGCGATCAGCACCGACTTGTCCGGGTCGGCGAGCTGGCGGTGCAGCCGCTCGGCGTGCTCCCGGATCGGCTCGTCGAGACCGCCGACGAAGATCGAGAAGACCAGGCCGGTGCCCTGGTCGGCCAGGCGGAGCGCCTCGTCGATGCGCAGCAGCTGCCGGGTCGAGAAGGGGCCGTCCAGCACCTCCGGCGGGTTGCCCGTAGCGGCCTGCGTCTCACCAACGGTCACTTGCGCCTCCGGTTCCACTGGCCGGGGCCTCCCGGTCAGCCTGTTCCTGCTTGCGACTGGACAGCGCCGGCGCCTGCGCGCCCGCTGCCAGGGCGGTGCCGGCCGAGTCGGCCAGCTGCTCCGGACGGGCCAGGAACCAGACCGGAGTGAAGTCGAAGGGTCGGCCCGGCCGGTAGCGCTTCGCGCTGCCGCCCCCACCGCGGCCGCGGCTACCGGCGTACGCCAGCCCGCCGATCACCAGTACGGCGGCCGCCGGGATGCCGACGAAGACCAGCAACGTGTCGGTAACAGACAATCCCAACGCCCCCAGGCGGAAGAAGAGACCTTAAGCATCCAGGTCGGGTGGACATGGTCAACGCGTCGACCGCCCGACCCCGCTGCCATTCACGTTAGCGGAGTCGACGGCCCGCCAGATTGCGGGGTGGTGATCCCATCCGCCACTGGAGTTCTCCAGTTGCGCAGCCGTGGCGATCAAACGCGCGTCGTCACCGTACCGGCCGGTCAGGAGGGCTCCCACCGGCAGCCCCGCCGCCGTGATCCCGACCGGCAGCGAGACGGACGGTTCGCCGGTGACGTTGAAGATGGCGCAGTACGGCGAGAACCGGCGTTGCCGGTCGAAATCGGCCGCCGGGTCGCCGCCGGCGGTGAACCAGCCGACCGGCGCCTGCGGGGCGGCGAGGGTGGGGCAGAGCAGCAGGTCGCAGCCGGCGGTGCGGCGGGCGCCGAGGCGTACCTGGGCCTGGAGTTCGCCCAGCGTGGCGGAGAGCGTCCCGGCGGAGACCTCGGCGCCTCGGGCCCGGAGGAAGCGGGTGAGCGGCAGCAGCTCGCTCTCCCGCTCCGGCGGCACCGGGGAGAGCGCCAGCACGTACCAGACGACCTCGAAGAGCGGCCACGCCGTGGGCCCGAGTGGCGGTGGCACCTCGACCACCTCGTGGCCGGCAGCGGTGAGCAGCGCGGCGGCCCGGTCCACGGCGGCGACGCAGTCCGGGTGTACGAGCTCCTCGGCGAGCATCGGTGCGGTGAACCGGCCGATCCGCAGCCGGCCCGGCGCGGCCGCGCGGGCCGCCGCCAGGTAGCCACCGGGCGGTGGGAGCGGCGGCAGGTAGGGCTCGCCGGGCATCGGCTGGGCCAGCACGTCGAGCAGGGCGGCGACGTCGGTGACTGTCCGCCCGATCGGGCCGTGGGTGGGCAGGCCGAACGCGCCGAAACCGAGCGGGCCGCCGGGGACCAGGCCCCGACTGGGCTTGTAGCCGACCAGGCCGCAGAGCGCGGCCGGAATGCGCAGCGACCCACCACCGTCGGATCCCTGCGCGACCGGCACCAGCCCGGCCGCCACCGCGGCGGCCGCGCCGCCGCTGGAGCCGCCGGCGGTGTACGTCAGGTCCCACGGGTTGCGGGCCGGCGGCGCGACCAGCCCTTCCGAGTAGAGCGAGCAGCCCAGCTCGGAGGTGGTGGTCTTGCCGAGGCTGACCAGGCCGGCGGCCCGCATGAAGCGGACCACGTCGGCATCGACCGGCGGCACGAAGTCGGTGAAGGCGGCCGAGCCGAAGGTGGTGCGCACCCCCGCGGTGAGGGTGAGGTCCTTGATCGCGGTCGGCACGCCGTGCAGCGGGCCGCGCTGCCCGGCCGGGACCGCGTCCGCCGCCGCGGCGGCCTGCCCGGCCAGCTCGGCGGTGACCGTGACGAACGCGCCGACGGTGTCGCCGAGGGCGGCCACCCGGCCGAGGTGATGCGCGACCAGTTCCGCGCTGGACAGCTCGCCGCGGGCGATCGCGGCGGCCTGCTCCAGCGCGGTCAGGTCGTGCGGCTCGGCCATGACCTCATCCTGCCCGGACGACCGACCGCTCGCACTCGTCACGCGCCGGCCCGCCCGGCCGGATCGCCCGACCGGCCCGTTCGCGCTCGGTCTCCGGGTGACCCGGAGGGCGGGACGCCGGCCGTCAGCCGTACAGGAAGCGCCGGGCGTTGCCGGAGAGGAGCTTGTCGCGCTGTTCGGCGGTGAGGAAGTCGGCCTGGTGCACCACCTGGCCGACCGGGCGTTCGCCCAGCGGGTACGGGTAGTCGCTGCCGACCAGCACCCGGTCCTCCCCCATGGTCTCCACCAGCAGCCGCAACGCGGGCATGGCGAAGACCACCGAGTCGACACTGAACCGGTCGAGGTAGGAGCTGGGTGGCGCGGTCGAGGCGCCACGGACCAGGTCGCCCCGGCGGTGCCAGGCGTTCTCGGCCCGTCCGAGCCAGAACGGGAAGCTGCCGCCGCCGTGCGCGAAGCAGATCCGCAGCGAGGGTGGCACCCGGTCGAAGACGCCGCCGAGGATCAGGGCCAGCACCGACAGGTGGGTCTCGGCGGGCATCCCGGTCAGCCAGCGAGCCATCCACCGGTCCAGCCGAGGACCGCCCGGCATGTCCCACGGATGGACGAAGACCGGGGCGCCGACCCGGGCGCAGTGCTGCAGGAAGCTGACCACGCCCTCGTCGTCCAGGTCGCGGTCGCCGACGTGGTTGCCGATCTCCACGCCGACGTGCCCGTTGGCGAGGCAGCGGTCCAGTTCCGCGCAGGCGGCGTCCGGGTCCTGCAACGGCACCTGGCAGAACGGCACCAGCCGCTCCCCGCCGGCCTCGGTCACCGCCAGCGTGAGGTCGTTGAAGATCCGAGCCACCTTCACCGCCTGGTCGGCGGGACGGTCGTAGCTGAAGAAGACCGGGGTCGGCGAGACGACCTGCACGTCGACGCCGTCGGCGTCCATGTCGGCCAGCCGGGTCGACGCATCCCAGCACTCGGCGCCGACCGGGCGGAACTCCGTCTCGCCGACCATGATCATGGCGGCGCGCTCGGAGTCGACCCGCAGCCACGGCCAGTCGGACCCACCGCACGCGGCGCCGAGGTCCGGCCACCCCTTCGGTACGACGTGCGTGTGCACGTCGACCACCGGGGACCGCGCCTGCCCCGGCAGACCCCGGGCGGGTTCCGCCATCAGCCCTTGCCCGGGTGCAGCGCGCCGCAGTTGGCGCAGGTACGCGCGTTCTCGTCGGCGTAGAAGGCCTGGAAGACCGGGGGCAGGTCGGCGGCGATGTCGCGCACCTGCAACTCCACCTCGTGCACCTTGTAGCCGCACTCCGCGCAGTACCACTGGAACTTCTCCAGAGTGCCCTCCTCCCGGATCCGCTCCACCACCACGCCGATCGAGCCGGGCTCCGGGCGCTGCGGCGAGTGCGGGGTGTTGCGGGGCAGCATCCACATCTGACCCTCGCGCACGTGCACCGTGCGCGGCCCCTCCGGGAGCATCAGGTTGATGTGCATGTTGCCCTTGACCTGATAGAAGAACTCCTCGTACGGGTCGATGTGGAAGTCGGTGCGCTGGTTCGGCCCGCCCACCACCATCACGATGAAGTCGTCCCCGCCGGGGAACATCTCCTTGTTGCCGACCGGGGGCTTCAGCAGGTGCTGGTTCTCCGCGATCCATCCGGGGAAACTGAACGGCTCGGCGATCTCGCTCACGACTGACCTCCTGAGGGGAGAAGTGCCACGGCCTGAATCTCGATGAGCAGGTGCGGGTGCGGCAGCTGGTGCACGGCCACGGTCGTCCGGGTGGGCCCGGTGGCGTCGAAGAACTCCGCCCACACCTCGTTGTAGCCGCCGAAGTCGTTCATGTTCACCAGGTAGCTGGTGACCTGGACCAGGTCGGCAAGCTCGGCGCCGACGGAGCGCAGCAGGTCGCGGATGTTCTCGATGACCGCCCGGGTCTGCGCCCGGATGTCCAGGGCGGTGGTGCCGAACTCGTCCACCTCGACCCCGGCGAAGGTGTTGTCCGGCCGGCGGGACGACGTACCGGAGACGAAGACGAAGCCGCCGGCCACCTTGACGTGGGGGAACGCCCCGCGCGGCACGGCCTTGCCGGCCACCACCCGGGCCTCACCCGCGCTCACCGCGGTCCCTCCGTTCGCAACCAGGCCCCGTCGCTCCTCGCCGTCACGACGCCGCCCGCAGCGAGGCCGTGCCGAGCCGCTCGACCACGGCCCGCACGTGCGCGCCCGGGCGCAGCGGCACCGCCGCCGTCGCCGCCCCGGCCAGGAAGACCCAGCCCTCGCGCAGTCGCACCCCGTGCCGCCCGGCCAGCCGGATCCCCTCGTCCAGCGCCCGTCGTGGGTCGCCGAGGATCGCCGCGGTCGAGCCGACCTGGGCCACCCGCCCGTCGACCTCCAGCAGCACGCCGAGGTTCGCCAGGCCGTCCGGCACCGGCGACCAGGGGCCGACCACGAAGGCGGCGGCGGAGGTGTTGTCGGCGATCACGTCGGGCAGCGAGAAGGTGAAGTTGGCGTACCGGGAGTCGATCAGCTCGATGGCCGGGGCGACGGCGCGGACGGCGTCGGTGAAGTCGCCCACCGGCTCGCCCGGTTCGGGGAGCCGGTCGAGCAGGAACGCCACCTCCGGCTCCACCCGCGGGTGGATGTACCAGCCGACGTCTACCGTGCCGCCGTCGGGCACCCGCATCACGTCGGTGAGCCGGCCCCAGATCACCTCGTCCACGCCGACCTGGGCCATCTTCGCCTTGCTGGTGAGCCCCATCTTCAGCCCGACCAGCCGCTCGCCCCGGTCGAGCCGGCGCTGCACGAGCGCGGTCTGCACGGCGTACGCGGCATCCACGTCGAGGCCGGTCTCGGCCGCGAGCTGGCCGATCGCGGTCGCGGTGTCGGCCGCCACCCCCAGCTTCTCGGCGATCCCGACAGTGTCCGGCCCGATCATGCGAGTTCCTCCTGCTCGCGCCGACCGGCCAGGTCCAGCGCCACGTCGACGATCATGTCCTCCTGGCCGCCGACCATCCGGCGTCGCCCCAGCTCGACCAGGATCGAGCGGACGTCCACGCCGTACTTCGACGAGGCGCGCTCGGCGTGCCGCAGGAAGCTGGAGTAGACCCCGGCGTACCCGAGGGAGAGAGTCTCCCGGTCGACCTGCACCGGCCGGTCCTGCGTCGGGCGGACCAGGTCGTCGGCCGCGTCCATCAGCGCGAAGACGTCGCAGCCGTGCTTCCAGCCGTGCAGCTCGGCCACCGCCACGAAGACCTCCAGCGGGGCGTTGCCCGCGCCGGCGCCCTGCCCGGCCAGCGAGGCGTCCACCCGGACGGTCCGCCCGTGCGGCGCCTGCGCGCCGGCCGGCCCGGCACCGGCGATCCGGCCGTGCTCGACGGCCAGCACGCTGTTCGCCACCCCGAGCGAGAGGTTGTGGTGGGCATGGATGCCGATCTGCGTCTGCGGCTCCAGCACCTGCCGGTACGCGTCGACCCGCTGCGCCACGTCGGACATCAGCAGCCGACCGCCGGAGTCGGTGACGTAGACGCAGTGCGCCCCGTACGACTCCATCAGCTTGGCCTGGGCGGCCAGCCCGGCGGGGTCGTTCATGTGCGACATCATCAGGAAGCCGGCCACGTCCATGCCGTTCTCCCGGGCCCAGGAGATGTGCTGGGCGGAGATGTCGGCCTCGGTGCAGTGGGTGGCGATCCGGACGCTGGTCACGCCGAGCGCCTTCGCGGCCTTCAGGTCGGCGATGGTGCCGATGCCGGGCAGCAGCAGCGTGGTCAGCTTCGCGTTGGTCATCACCTCGGCCGCCGCGGCGATCCACTGCGCGTCGCTGGACGCGCCGTGGCCGTAGTTGACGCTGGACCCGGCGAGCCCGTCGCCGTGCGCCACCTCGATGGCGGCCACCCCGGCCGCGTCCAGCGCGGCGGCGATGGCGCGCACCTGGTCGACGGTGTAGCGGTGGGCGACGGCGTGCATGCCGTCGCGCAGCGTCACGTCCTGGATGTAGAGGTCGGTCACGCGGTCACCCCCGTGGATACGGCGCCCCGCAGCGCGACCAGCCGTTCCGCGGTCCGCAGCGCGGCCGAGGTCATGATGTCCAGGTTCCCGGCGTACGCCGGCAGGTAGTGCCCGGCGCCGGAGACCTCCAGGAAGACGGAGACCTGCAGACCGGTGAGGTGGCGACCCAGCGACGGGACGTAGGTGTCGACCCGGTCGAACTGGACGTCCTGCTTGAGCCGGTAGCCCGGCACGTACTCCTGGACGCGGGCGACCATGTCGGCCACCGAGGCGGCGATGGCGGCGGTGTCCGCGTCGGCGTCCGGGCAGAGGCAGTAGACGGTGTCGCGCATCAACAGCGGCGGCTCGGCCGGGTTGAGCACGATGATCGCCTTGCCCCGCTCGGCCCCGCCGACCACCTCGATCGCCCGGGCGGTGGTCTCGGTGAACTCGTCGATGTTCGCCCGGGTGCCCGGCCCGGCCGACCGCGAGGCGATCGAGGCGACGATCTCGCCGTACGCCACCGGGGTGACCCGACCGACCGCGGCGACGATCGGCACGGTGGCCTGCCCGCCGCAGGTGACCATGTTGACGTTGCGCTCGTGCAGGTGCTCGTCGAGGTTGACCGGCGGCACCACGTACGGGCCGATCGCGGCCGGGGTCAGGTCGACCACGGTGCGGCCGTGTGCGCGCAGCACCGCGTCGTTGTGCCGGTGCGCCGCGGCCGAGGTGGCGTCGAAGACCAGCTCGACGTCGGCGAACTCGGGCATCGCCACCAGGCCGTCGACGCCGCCGGCGGTGGTCGCCACGCCGAGCCGGCGGGCCCGGGCCAGGCCGTCCGACTCCGGGTCGATGCCGGCCATCGCGACCATGCGGAGCCGGTCGCTCAGCCGCAACACCTTGATCATCAGATCGGTGCCGATGTTGCCCGACCCGATCACCGCCACCCCGGTCGCCCTCGCACTCATGCCGCTTCCTTTCCGAAGCAGGTCCGGACCGAGCCGAGGCCGGAGATCCGGGCCTCGTACGCCGCGCCCGGGGTGACCGGCACCATCGGGCCGAGCGCCCCGGAGAGCACCACGTCACCGGCGCGCAGCGGGTCGCCCGAGCGGGAGAGGGTGCGCGCCAGCCACTCCAACGCGTGCAGCGGGTTGCCGAGGCAGGCCGCCCCCGCGCCGACCGAGACCGGCTCGCCCGCGTGCTCCAGCACCATGCCGCACAGCCGCAGGTCGACGTCGGCGAGGCGGCGCGGCGAGGTGCCGAGCACGAACAGCCCGCTGGACGCGTTGTCCGCGACGGTGTCCACGATGGAGATGTCCCAGCCGGCGATCCGGGAGTCGACGATCTCGATGGCCGGCAGCAGGTGGTCGACCGCGCGGATCAGCGTCGCGGTGGTCACCCGCTCGTCGGGCAGGTCGGCGCCGAGCACGAAGGCGACCTCCGCCTCCACCCGAGGCTGCAGGAGCCGGTCGATCGGCACCTCGACCCCGTCGCCCACCGCCATCGCGTCGGTGAGAATGCCGAAGTCCGGCTGGAAGACACCGAGGCTCTCCTGCACCGCCCGGGAGGTCAGCCCGATCTTGGCGCCCACCCGCCGTTCGCCGCGACCCTGCCAGGCGCGCGCCTGGAGCTGCTGCACCCGGTACGCCGACTCGACGTCCCCCTCGGGCAGCAACCGCCCGCGCAGCGGCGGGCAGGGCCTCCCGCTGCTGCGCGCCTCGGCGAGTTCACGGTTCGCCGCTTCGATGTCGACGTCCATCTGCCGCCCGTCGGTTGGCTCGCTGCGCTCGTTCACGAGAGGTCCACGCAGACGTTGGTGAGTTCGGAGTAGAAGTCGAGCGAGTGCACGCCACCCTCGCGGCCGATCCCGGACGCCTTCACCCCGCCGAACGGGGTGCGCAGATCGCGCAGGAACCAGGTGTTCACCCAGACGATGCCGGCGTCGAGCCGGGCGCCGGCCCGGTGCGCCCGGCCCACGTCCCGGGTCCACACCGTCGCCGCCAGCCCGTACTCGGTGCCGTTGGCGAGGGCGTACGCCTCCTCCTCGTCGTCGAAGGGCGCGACGTGCACCACCGGGCCGAAGATCTCCTCCCGGTTGGTCCGGGCGTCCGGGCCGAGCCCGGTGAGCACGGTCGGCTGCACGTACGCCCCGCCGTCGCGGGCGTCGCCGAAGCGCGGCGTGCCGCCCCCGGTGAGCACCTCGGCGCCCTCGGCCCGGGCCAGGTCGTAGTGACCGAGCACCTTGTCCCGGTGGGTGTGCGAGATCAGCGGCATGTTCGCCGTGGCCTCGTCGGCCGGCCAGCCGTACGCCAGCTCGCCGGCCCGCTTGGCCAGCCGCGCGGTGAACTCCTCGAAGACCGGCCGCTGCACGTAGATGCGTTCGGTGCAGAGGCACACCTGACCGCCGTTGGTGAAGCTGGACCGGACCGAGCCGACCACCGCGGCGTCCAGGTCGGTGTCGGCGAAGACCAGCCCGGCGTTCTTGCCGCCCAACTCGAAGCTGACCGCCTTCACCCCGTCGGCCGCGGCCCGCATGATGGCGCTGCCGGTGGCCGACTCGCCGGTGAAGGTGATCGCGTCGACGCCCGGGTGCCGGGTGAGGAACTCCCCGGCCGAGTCCGGCCCGAAGCCGTGCACCAGGTTGAACACCCCGGCCGGCACACCGGCCGCGGCCATCACCTCGGCGAGCAGGGTCGCCGACGCCGGGGTCTCCTCGCTGGGCTTGACCACCACCGCGTTGCCACTGGCCAGCGCTGGCGCCACCTTCCAGGTGAGCAGCAGCAGCGGCAGGTTCCACGGCACGATGACGGCCACCACGCCGACCGGCTTGCGGACGGCGTAGTTGAGCGCCCGGCCGCCGGTCGGGGTGACCGTGGTGAACGACTCGGTGGGCGCGGTGGCGACGATCTCGGCGAACGCCCGGAAGTTCGCCGCGCCACGCGGGATGTCCAGGGTGCGGGCCTGCGAGATGGCCTTGCCGGTGTCCGCCACCTCGGCGGTGACCAGGTCGTCGAAGCGGCGTTCCAGCTCGTCGGCAACCCGGCGGAGCACCTCCGCGCGCTCCCGCTCCCCCATCCGGCCCCACGGTCCGCCCAGCGCCGCCCGGGCGGCGGCGACGGCGTCGTCCACCGTGGACTGCGACGCCTCGGCCACCTCGAAGACCGGCTCGCCGGTCACCGGGCTGCGCTTGGTGAACCGTTGCCCGCCGTCGCGGAACTCCCCGCCGACGAAGTTGCGCAGCAGGCCCGGCCCGTCCGGCGCGTGCCCGGCCATCAGCCGGGGATCCCAGAGCGTCATCCACGCCTCCCTCGGCTGATCAAGGCGCCGACCACGCCGCCCAGCAGCACGACCGCGCCCGCGGCGGTCGCGCCGAGCAGCCGATGCTGCCGGCGCACCCGACGGCGCACCTCGGCGTACGGGGTGGTGGAGAAGGACACCAGCTCGTACCGGGAAACGTACCGGCCGGGAAGCGCCCGCTCCAGTGCGTGCTCGACCCGGCGGCCGAGCTGAAACAGGGGTGAGGCGACCTTGTCCCGCATCTCCACGAAGTTGGCCAGCGCCATCCGGGCGATCGCCTCGGTGTTCTCCTGCCGGCGTCGCTGGAACAGCGGCAGCGCGCTCGCCCAGTTGTCGGCGCACTCGTCGAGGCAGCGGTCCAGCTCGACCACGTCCTCGAAGGCGGCGTTCGCGCCCTGACCGTAGAACGGCACGATGGCGTGCGCCGCGTCGCCGAGCAGGCCGACCTTCCCGTCCACCTGCCACGGGGTGCACCGGACCGTGCCGAGCACGCCGACCGGGTTGTGCTGGTAGTCGTCCACCAGGTTCGGCGCCAGCGGCACCAGGTCGGGGTAGTGCTCGGCGAAGTGCCGCTCGATCGCCGCCGGGCTGCCCAGCGAGGCGAAGCTGGCCGTGCCGTGGGTGGGCCAGAACAGGGTGCAGGTGAAGGAGCGGTCCGGGTTGGGCAGGGCGATCATCATCGAGGTGCCCCGGGGCCAGATGTGCAGCGCGTCCGGGTTGAGCGCGAAGTCGCCGCCGAGCGGCGGGATGGTGAGTTCCTTGTAGCCGTAGTCGAGGAAGTCCAGGCTCTCGGTCAGCAGTCCGTGGCCGAGCAGCTGCCCGCGTACCGCCGAGCCGGCCCCGTCGGCGCCGAGCACCACCGACGCGGTCGCCACCACCTTGCCCTGCGGGGTCTCGAAGGTCATCTCACCGGTCGCCGGGTCCAGCCCGACCAGCCGGTGGTCGAAGGCGACCCGCACGCCGGGCAGCGCCGTGGCCGCGTCGAGCAGCGCGTTGTTCAGCGCGCCCCGGCTGATCGAGTTGATCGCCCGGTCGCCGGCGGCGCTGTAGGACTGGAACTGCGGCTCCCCCGCCACCGGGTGGATCATCCGGCCGCGCATTGGCAGCGCGTCCGTCATCACCTGGGTGTCCAGGCCGATCCGGCGCAGCGCGTCCAGGCCACGCTCGGAGAGCGCCAGGTTGATCGAGCGGCCCCGCTCGACCCGGCCGGCGCGCGGATCCGGCCGCCGCTCGTAGAGCGCCACCGGGTAGCCGCGCCGGGCCAGGAAGCAGGCCAACAGGCAACCGGCGAGCCCGGCGCCGACCACCGCGATCTCGTCGCGTTCCGTCATCGGTTCTTCTCCACACTGGCGGCCAGCGCGTCGGCGACCCGCCAGCAGTCGTGGTACGTCGAGTAGAGCGGCACCGGCGTGAACCGTACGACGTCCGGCTCCCGGGCGTCGGCGATCACGCCGTGCTCGTGCCGCAGCCGCTTGGTCAGCTCGTTGGCGCTGCCCGCCCCGATCCGCACCGAGAGCTGGCAGCCGCGTCGCGCCGGGTCGCGCGGGGTGACCACGGTCAGCGGCCGGCCGGCGGTGACCTCGTCGAGCAGCCGCTCCAGGTATCCGGTGAGCCGAAGACTCCGCTCGCGCAGCGCCGGCATGCCGACCGAGTCGAAGAGCTCCAGCGAGGTGCGGACCGGCCCCATCGCGAAGATCGGCGGGTTCGAGATCTGCCACGCCTCCACGGTGGCCGGCGGCCGGGACACCGGGGTCATCTCGAACCGGGTGCTGGCCTCGGTGCTCCACCACCCCTCGAAGCGGGGCAGCGTCGGGTCACCGAGGTGCCGCTCGTGCACGAAGACACCGGCCAGCGCCCCCGGCCCCGAGTTGAGGTACTTGTACGAGCACCAGGCGGCGAAGTCCACGTCCCAGTCGTGCAGGGCCAGCGGCACGTTGCCGGCGGCGTGCGCGAGGTCCCAGCCGACCACCGCGCCGGCGGCCCGGCCGGCCGCGGTCACGGCCGGGATGTCCAGCAGCTCACCGGTCAGGTAGTTGACCCCGCCGAGCAGCACCAGCGCCACCCGGTCTCCCTCGGTGGCCAGGTAGTCGAGCACGTCCTCGGTGCGCAGGGCGTCCTCACCGGGTCGGGGCGTCAACCGGACCACGGTGGAATCCGGGTCCAGCCCGTGGAACCGGGCCTGGCTGCGCACCGCGTAGCTGTCGGAGGGGAAGGCGGCGTCCTCGATCACGATCCGGGTCCGCCGGCCCGCCGGCCGGTAGAAGCTGACCATCAGCAGGTGCAGGTTGACCGTGAGCGAGTTCATCACCACGGTCTCCGCCGGCAGGGCGCCGACCAGCCGCGCGGCCGGCGCGGTGAGCAGCTCGTGGTACGGCAGCCAGGGCCGCTCGGCCTCCAGGTGCCCCTCCACGCCGAGTTGGCGCCAGGCGTCCAGGTCGGCGAGGAGTTCGTCGCGGGTGGCCCGGGGTTGCAGCCCGAGCGAGTTGCCAGCGAGGTAGGCGACCTCGGGGAAGCGACCGCCCTCGGCCGGCGGCACGTGGAACAGGTGGCGGTGCCCGGGATCGGCGGCGTCCAACTGCCGTGCCTCGGCCTCGGCGGCGGTGAGGTGGGACGGTGCGGGGTGCGGGGCGTTCATGGGGGTGTCTCGCTCTCCGGTCACATGCTGGTGCGGGCCGACCACAGCTCCGGGAAGACCACCCGGGCCATGCTGCGCTGCAACCAGGCGAGCCCGGCGGAGCCACCGCTGCCGACCTTGGCGCCCATGGTCCGCTGCACCGCCTTGACATGCTGCCACCGCCAGTCGCCGAACTGCTCGGCCACCTCGGTGAGCGCCTCGCCCAGCAGCCGGAGATCGTTCTCCGGCCCGCTGTCGGCGTAGATCCGCACCCAGGCCGCCTCGACCTGGGGCTCCGGCTGGTGCTCGACCGAGACGTCGCGGGACAGCAGCTCGACCGGGAGGTCGAAGCCCCTGCGGGCGAGCAGGGCGATCACGTCGTCCCAGAGGCTCGGTGCGGCCAGCGTGGCGCCCAGCTCGGCGTACACCTCGGTCTGCCGGCGGAACGGCCGGATCAGCGCGGGGTCGCGGAGGCCGAGCAGGAACTCCAGGTGCCGGTACATCGCCGACTGGAAGCCGGAGGCGTCGCCGAGCAGGTCGCGGAAGCGGTTGAAGTCGGCCGGGGTCATCCAGCGCAGCCCCCGCCAGGCGGCGTTGAGCCCCTCCAGGTGCAGCCCGGCCCGGCGCAGCGGCGCCAGCGCCTCCCAGACCTGGTCGGCGCGGAGCAGTCGCTGGGCCTCGATCAGCTCGTGGCGGGTCAGCCCGAAGTAGAGCTCCATGATCTGGCTGACCATGAGGAAGGACATCTCGCCCGGGTCGTCGCTGAGTGGCTGTTGCAGCCGGTGCAGTGTGCTGGCGTGGGTGTACGCGTCGTAGGGCACCTGCTCGGCGAACTCCAGCGTCGGTCCGCCACCGTTGCGCGCCGCCGTGGCCGCCCGCTGCTGCGGCGTGATCGGGCGCACCGCTGCGGTCAGGGCGGGCGCCCGCAGCTCCGTCTGTTCCAACGTCGTCTCCTCAAGAAACCGGGGTGAGGTCATGATCCCGCGCATGGATCGGCGGATGGAATGCCGGATCAACGGCGGCGGCGCGGATCGGCCTGCCGCACCGAAGGCATGAGATTGCTTCCGGTTGCCGAATGTAAGGTCGCCTCGTGGACGACATGGACTGGGCGCTGCTGCGTGAGCTGCAGGCCGACGCGCGCCTCTCCTTCAGCGAGCTCTCCCGCCGGGTGCACCTCTCCCCGCCGGCGGTGGCGGAGCGGGTCCGCCGGCTGGAGGAGTCGGGTGTGATCACCGGCTACCACGCCCACGTCGACCTGAGTCGCGCCGGTCGCGGTGTGGTCGCGCTGATCCGGATGTCCTGTTACGGCTCGCGCTGCATCATGAACGACCCGGAGGTGGCCGGCTGGCCGGAGATCCTCGAGATCCACCGGATCACCGGGGACGCGTGCAGCATGCTCAAGGTCGCGGCCGGCTCGATCACCGACTTCGAGCGGGTCATCGACCGGCTCGCCCCGTACGGCCAGCCGTCCAGCACGATGGTGCTCTCCACCCCGCTGGACTGGCACCCGGTCACCCCGCTCGCCGGCCCGGACGACGCTCCGGGCAGCCGCCGCCGCTGAGGCCCCCGGGTTAGCCGGCAGACCAGGGGGAAAGCACCGCGGGTCGCCCCAGCAGGACCGGTGCACCGGTGCCGGGAGGGAGGATCATGCGGGGTCTGCGACCGGACGGTGGCGTGTTTCCCGCCCCGTCGACCATCTTCAGGCTGCTCGGGGCGTTCGCGCTGATCGCGGCGTTCGTCCTGGCCGGCGCCGGGCCCGCTCGGGCGGGCGAGAACACGTTCATCGAGGTGACGCCGAGCAGCGTCCAGGCGGGCGGCCGGGTCCAGCTCCGGGCCAGCTGCGACAACGACAACAATCGCCAGGCCGAGGTGCAGTCCGATGCGTTCAACCGGGTCACCCTGCGGCCGGACAACGGCTTCCTGACCGGCTCGGCGACCGTGCCGGGCGACAAGCAACCCGGCGACTACCCGGTCAACCTGCGGTGCCAGAACGGCAACACCGCGACCACCACCCTCACCGTGCTGAACATGGCCCAGCCGAGCAAGGGCCCGGCGACCGGTGGCGGGGGCACGGCCGTCGGCCGGGGCACCGGCTCACTGCTGCTGATCGGCGGGGTGGTCGTGGTGGCCGCCGCGGTGGCGCTCGGCATGGCCGGTGGCCGCCGACGGACCGGGTCCGGGTCCTGACCCGGGGGCATCATGGCCCGCTCACCCTCGCGGCGCAGGCGACCGGACCGGCCCCGGGCCGGCTCGACGGCCCGGTCGGCCCTGCGGGCGTCCGGCCGGCTGGTGGCCAGGACCTCGGGCCGGCTGCGCCGGGTCGGCCGGCACACGATCGCCGCCAGCCTCGCCAGCACCGACCCGGAGGCCCCGCCACTGCCGGCCCGGCCGCGGGCAGGGCCCACGGCGCGCCGCCGGATCGGCGTCGGCGTCGGGCCGGGGCTGCCGGTGCTGCTGATCGCGGGGCTGATGGTGCTGATCGTCGCGATGCTGGGAGTCGAACGGATCACCGGGATCAACGTGCTGCCGGAGCAGCTCAGCGCCGGGCTCCGGCCGCCGCCGAAGAACTTCCCGGTGCTGCCGGCGAGCCGTCCGGTGGACCTCAGCATCCACTCCATCGACCTGCGCGCCCCGGTGCACAGCGTGGGCATCGCCCCGGACGGCAGCATCGGGGTGCCGGACGCCGCCCGGGCCCAGGAGGCCGCCTGGTACGACCAGGGGCCGACGCCCGGCCAGTACGGCCCGTCGGTGATCGTCGGGCACGTGGACACCACCACCGGACCGGCGGTGTTCCACGAGTTGAAGGGGTTGCGCCCCGGCGACCGGGTGGAGGTCCGGCGGGAGGACGGCACGATCGCCGTCTTCGAGGTGGACTCGGTGGAGAAGTTCGACAAGGCGGAACTGCCGGTGGACGAGGTGTTCGGGGACTTCAGCCGGCCCAACCTGCGCCTGATCACCTGTGGCGGGCGCTGGGTCGGCGGGGAGACCGGCTACGCGGACAACGTCGTGGTCTTCGCGTCCCTGGTGAAGGTGCGCCAGTGACCGGCCGACCGCCTGCCTCAGGCCGCCTCGGGCTCGCGCAGGTCGAGCCAGTCGGCCCAGCGCGGGTCGGGTGCCCGGTGGCCGAGCACCCGCCAGGCGGTGCCCTTCGGCGCCGCGGGCGACGAGTGCAGTCGCCAGCCCAGCTCGGCGGGGGTCTTGTCGCCCTTGGTGTGGTTGCAGCGGGCACAGGCGGCGACCACGTTCTCCCAGGCGTGCCGGCCGCCGCGGCTGCGCGGGAAGACGTGGTCGATGGTCTCGGCCGGGCCCCGACAGTAGGCGCAGCGCCAGCCGTCCCGGGCGAAGATCGCCCGCCGGGACAGACCGACGTGGGTGCGGTAGGGCACCCGGACGAACCGGGTCAGCCGGACCACCGAGGGCACCGGCAGGGCGTCCCGGGCGCTGTGCAGGATGCCGTCGCCGTCGGCGACACAGACCGCCTTGGCGGAGAGGACGAGGATCGCGGCACGACGCACCGACACGACACACAGCGGCTCGTAGGTGGCGTTGAGGACCAGCGCACCGGAGCCCACCGTGGGTCGTATGTCAGGCATCGCGCTCACCCTCCCGGTTCAGCGGCCCCCTCCGCGCGCCGCCGACCGGGGCCGGGCACGGCGGCCCAGCACGGTCGACGTCGGCCGGATCACCGACGTCCGTTGCGCCAATAGTCCCTGATCGGACCCCGGATTGCACGTACTAATCCGGGCTCCCTCGTGAAGGTTTTTCCGGGCCTCGCGAGATGACCGGTTCGCCCGCTCCGTTCACCCACCAGCCGGGTGACGGCGACGGGCCGGTCACCCTGCGGTGGGTCGGCGGCGGGCCACCGGGCCGGTTGCGGTACGAAGACAGGGTGACTGCCTCCGTCCTGACGCTCCTCGCGGCCGTGCCCGGTACCCCCGCCCCGAGCCCGGAATGCCTGAACGAGACGGTGTGCCGGGTCACCTGGGAGACCACCAGGTCGGTCTGGTTCGCCGAGGGCAGCTACTGGATCCTGGTCAAGCCGCTGCGGGTGGTGCTGATCCTGCTGCTGGCGGTGGTCGCCCGATGGGCCGTGCACCGGACCATCAGCCGGCTGGTCCGCACCACCACCGACGCCGGGGTGCCGACCATGCTGCGGCCACTGCGCGAGCGGATCCCGAGCGCCGCGGTGGAACCCGGCGAGTTCGTGCCCGAGCGACGGCGGCAACGGGCCGAGGCGATCGGCTCGGTGTTGCGCAGCCTGACCACGGCGTTCTTCTTCGGCATCGCGCTGTTGATGATCCTGCGCGAGTTCAGCTTCGACCTGGCCCCGCTGCTGGCCAGCGCGGGCATCGCCGGCGTGGCGCTGGGCTTCGGCGCGCAGAGCCTGGTGAAGGACCTGATCGCCGGCCTGTTCATGCTGATCGAGGACCAGTACGGCGTCGGCGACAACGTCGACCTCGGCGAGGCCAACGGCGTGGTGGAGTCGGTGGGGCTGCGGGTCACCACCGTCCGGGACGGGCGCGGCGTGCTCTGGTACATCCGCAACGGCGAGATCATCCGGGTGGGCAACAAGAGTCAGGGCTGGGCCCTGGTCGTGGTCGACCTGCCGATCGGGTTCGCCGCCACCGAGGAGGCCACCGCGGTGCTGCGTACCGCGGCCGCCTCGGTCGCCCTGGACCCGGAGCTGGCGCCGGAGATCGTCGAGGAGCCGGAGGTGCTCGGCGTGGAGCAGATGACGGTCGACGGCGCGGTGATCCGCACAGTGGTGAAGACGACCGCGGACGGCCAGTTCGCGGTGGGTCGGGAGCTGCGTCGTCGGCTGGCCGAGGCGTTGGAGAACTCCGGGATCACCGCGCAGATCGCCGCCGCCCGACTCTTCCCCGGTCTGCCCGGCCGGCCGCCGGCCGACGGCGAGGCGGGGCGCGGCGGCGCGACCTGAGCGGTCCGATATGGCCGTCGGTTGTGGGGTCGCGGTCCGCGTGGCCCCTCAGGTATCGTCCGTTCGTTCAGTCGGAGATGCGACGATCTATCCGTTCGCCCTAGCTAGTTGTCAGACGATCGGGCAGAATCCGGGGCACGCGTTCCCCCGCCGGAGCGTGCTGGCGTCCTCGCTGATCAATTGATCTGACGACAGTTCCCGGGCCGACGCCGTCACGAGTGGCCGTCCTGGGGAACATGGAGGCGACGGTGTCCGACGAGCGACCCTCAGCGGAGGGGCCGGCCACCTTCCGCGAGGTCTTCGCCCAACGGGAATTCCGGGCTGTCTTCGCGGCGGGTTCGCTCTCCTGGGTCGGTGACTACCTCGCCAAGGCCGCGGTCACCCTGCTGGTCTACCAGGAGACCAAGTCGGTCGCGCTCTCCGCCGCCGCCTTCGCGGTCAGCTACCTGCCCTGGCTGGCCGGCGGTCCGCTGCTCGCCGCGCTCGCCGAGCGCTACCCGTACCGGCGGGTGATGGTGGCGTGCGACGTGATCCGGATGGCGCTGATGCTGCTCATGGCCATCCCGAGCCTGCCGGTGCAGGTCCTGCTGGCGCTGCTCTTCCTCACCACCCTGGCCAACCCGCCCAGCCAGGCCGCGAAGTCCGCGCTGATGCCGCAGATCCTCGCCGGCGACCGGCTGGTCCTCGGGCTGTCCCTGAACGCCAGCGTCGGCCAGGCGGCCCAGGTGATCGGCTATCTCATGGGGGCCTCGATCGCCGCCCTCGACCCGGTCACCGCGCTGCTGATCAACGCGGGCACCTTCGCCGTCTCGGCGGTCCTGGTCCGCCTGGGCGTCGAGGACCGCCCGCCCGCGCTGAGTGTGGCGCACCGCACCCACCTGCTCCGGGAGACCTCCCAGGGCTTCCAGATCGTGTTCGGCACCCCGGTGCTGCGGGCCATCGCCGTGCTGGTGTTCAGCGCCATGCTCTTCTCGATCGTGCCGGAAGGGCTCGCCGCCGGCTGGGCCGACGACAAGGCCGGGGGCGACCTCGACGCGGGCATGGCGCAGGCGGTGATCATGGCCGCCAACCCGGTCGGCTTCATCCTCGGTGGGCTGCTGGTCGGGCGGGCCTTCGGTCCGGCCCGCCGGCTCACCCTGATGCGCCCGCTGGCGGTGCTCGCCCCGCTCACCCTGGTGCCCGCCCTGTTCGACCCGCCGGCCCTGGTGGTGGCGCTGCTCGCGGCCGCCTGCGGCTTCGCGGTCGCCGGCATGCTGCCGACCGCCAACGGGCTCTTCGTGCAGGCACTGCCGGACGCCTTCCGGGCCCGCGCCTTCGGCGTGATGGCCACCGGCGTCCAGGTGATCCAGGGCCTCGCCGTGCTGGTCACCGGGGTGCTCGCGGAGCGCTTCGAGATTCCGTCGGTGGTCGGCATCTGGAGCGCCGCCGGGGTCCTGCTGATGCTCGTGGCCGCCCTGCGCTGGCCGAGCCAGCAGTCGGTGGACGCCGCCATGGCGGCCGCGAACGCGGCGAACGCGACGCCCGGCCCGGAGGGCTCGCCACCCGCCGGCCGGCCGCACCCCGCGACCGACCCGGTTCCCGGGCAGCCCGGCGAGAACGGTCGGCGGCGGCACGCGGTCAGCTGACGTCCCGGCCCGGCCGCACGCCCGCTGCCGGAGGACGTGCCGGCCGAGCGCGCGCCCGTGACCCGACGCACAGCGACGGCGGGTCCACCCGTACCGCCGGCGCTCAGGGCGCCTGGCAGGATGGAACGGTGCACCCCGCAGGTGAATCCGACCGTGCCCAGCCGTCGATGACTCTCTTCGAGGCGATCGGCGGCGAACCCACCTTCCGCAAGCTGGTGGACGAGTTCTACGCCGGCGTCGCCGAGGACCCGCTGCTGCGGCCGATGTATCCCGAGGAGGACCTGGGCCCGGCTGCCGAGCGGTTCAGCCTCTTCCTGATCCAGTACTGGGGCGGGCCGAACACCTACTCGGCACAGCGCGGGCACCCGCGGCTGCGGATGCGCCACGCGCCGTTCCGGATCGGCGCGGCGGAGCGGGACGCCTGGCTGCGGAACATGCGCCGGGCCCTCGACCGGCTCGACCTGCCGCCGGAGCACGCCACCGCGCTCTGGGACTACCTGGAGCGGGCCGCGTACTTCATGGTGAACGTGATGGAGGACCCGGCCTGACGGCCGGCCAGGCGGCCGTGGTGGCGGGGATCCGCCGCACCACGGCCGGTCCGGCGGCTCAGAGCAGCGCGCCCTCGTCGTGCAGCCAGTCCACGAAGCTGGTGGCCACCGCCGCGCCGCAGTCGAGCATCTCGACCAGGAGCGCGTCGTGCGTCCCGGCACCCAACGGCACCTGCAACTCGGCGTAGATCGGCAGCTGACCGCGCTCGGTCGGGTCGCCGATGTAGGCCTTGCAGAACCGGCGGGTGTGGTTCCACTCGTTGACCACCCGGTAGGCCCGGTCGGCCCAGTCCGGCGGGACGGTCGCGTGCGGACGCGCCCGCATCACCAGGATCTCGTCCTCGGGCCCTTCGAGGGTGACCAGCACCGCGTGCCGCTCCCACATGGCCAGCAGGTTGCCGTCACCGTCGGCCAGGTAGCGCACGTCGAGCAGGTCGAGCGCGTCGCAGACCCGGCTCAGCGTGACCGGCTCGACGGTGGCCGGCATCCCGACGGTCACCGACCGGTCGTTGGCCGTGCAGTCGTCGCCTGGCTGGCGCGGGGTCGGTGGTCCGACCCGGACGGTGCTCTCCACTGTGATCCCGCTCCGACTTTCCGGATCGCCGCCGCCGGCGGGACCCGGGCGCCATGACCACCACGGCATCGCTCGCGCACCTCACTCCCCAGCGGATCCAGTCGCCTACGGTGCGTTGGATCCGAGGATGGACGGTACCCGGACAGCCGGCTTGAAGCATCCCCCCAACGACCGCCCCAACCCAGAAGAATGATCCAGGGTCATCCGTTCGGACGACCCCCGAGGGGCGTCAGGCCAAGATCCGTGGCCTTCTGCGACCAGGCCGCTCCGTATGGTCCCACCAGCCCGACCCATCGGCCGGCTACCCGCACCTGGGCGTCGGCCTCCGGTCCGGAGCCGTCCGACGGGCCCAGAAAGCCCATCCGGACCAGCCCCTGCACCAGTCGTTGCGGCACCTCGACCGGCGCACCGGGCGGATCCTCCGGGGTGACCAGCACGGCCACGTGGTCGAGCAGCGCGTCGCGCAGCGCCCGCTGCCCCACCGCCCGGCCGGCCACGCCGTGTTCGCTGGCGTCCCGCAGGGTGCCGGCCGCCGCCCGGGCGATCCGCCACAGGTCGGCCGCGGGCAGCGTCTCCACCGGCCGGCTCGCCGCCGGCGGCAGCGGCCACCGCCACTGCGCGTCCCGCCGGGCCGGCAGCGCCGGGCCGGAGCGTTCCAGCTCGGCCAGGAGTTCCCCGGCCGAGACCGTCACGTCCCCCGGCCCCGGGCCGGCCACGGTGCGCACCACCAGCACCTGCCAGGGCAGCCGGGCCCAGAGCGCCGTCCGGCCGCCGTCGACCGGACGGAGCCGGACCGGGAGAGCCGGGTCCAGCCGGAGCAGCCGGGCCAGGAACGCGCCGGCGTCGGCGACCCCGACGATGCCGTGCCCGCCGGCAGCGGGCGCGGGCCCTGCCGGCGAGCCGCTCCTCGGCGCCGCCGCCTGACCGGACGCCGCCGGGACGGGCCGCGGACCGGCCGGCCCCGGCCGGGTCACGCCGACCCGCCGGAGAGCGCGTACGTCCGCAGGAACTCCCGCTCCCGGTCGGTGATCCGCCGGGGCAGCTGCCGACCGAGGTCGAACGGCACTAGCACCGACCGGGCCCGCCCGGCGAGCACCTCGCCGTCGTAGAGCTCGTAGGCGACGGTGAACCGGGAGGGCTTGATCTCCTCCACCCAGAGTTCGATCCGCACGGTCGGGCCGCCCTCGGCGGTGGCCCCGGCGAGCGGATAGTCGACCGGGCGCAGGTAGTCGACCTCGTGCCGGCGGATCACCACTCCGTCGGCGAACGAGTCGACCCCCGCCGCCCGGGCACCGGCGAACATCAACGCCACCCGGGCCTCCTCGTAGAGGGTGAGGAAGCGCGAGTTGTTGACGTGGCCGAACGCGTCCAGGTCGGACCACCGCAGCGTGCAGTGGTAGACGAACCGGTCAGCCATGATCAGTCGCGGGTCAGCTTGCGGTACGTCACCCGGTGCGGCCGGGCGGCCTCCGCGCCGAGCCGGTCGATCTTGTTCTTCTCGTACGCGTCGAAGTTGCCCTCGAACCAGAACCACTTCGACGGGTCCTCGTCGTCGCCCTCCCAGGCCAGGATGTGCGTCGCGACCCGGTCCAGGAACATCCGGTCGTGCGAGATGACCACGGCGCAGCCCGGGAACTCCAGCAGCGCGTTCTCCAGGCTGGAGAGGGTCTCCACGTCCAGGTCGTTGGTCGGCTCGTCGAGCAGGATCACGTTGCCGCCGATCTTCAGGGTCAGCGCCAGGTTGAGCCGATTGCGCTCACCGCCGGAGAGCACCTTGGTCGGCTTCTGCTGGTCCGGGCCCTTGAAACCGAACGCGGCGATGTACGCCCGCGACGGCATCTCGACCTTGCCCACCATCAGGTAGTCCAGCCCGTCGGAGACGACCTCCCAGACGGTCTTGTCGCCGCTGAGGCCCTGCCGGTTCTGGTCGACGTACGACAGCGAGACGGTCTCGCCGACCCGGACCGAGCCGCTCGTCGGCTGCTCCAGCCCGACGATGGTCTTGAACAGGGTGGTCTTGCCGACGCCGTTCGGGCCGATGATGCCGACGATGCCGTTGCGCGGCAGCGAGAACGACAGGTCGTTGATCAGCACCCGGTCGCCGAAGCCCTTGGTGAGGTGCGAGGCCTCGATGACCGTGCTGCCCAGGCGCGGGCCCGGCGGGATCTGGATCTCCTCGAAGTCCAGCTTGCGGGTCTTCTCCGCCTCGGTGGCCATCTCGTCGTACCGGTCCAGGCGGGCCTTGGACTTGGTCTGCCGGGCCTTGGCGTTGGAGCGGACCCACTCCAGCTCCTCGGTGAGGCGCTTCTTCATCTTGGCGTCGCGGCGGCCCTCGACGGCCAGCCGGGCGGCCTTCTTCTCCAGGTAGGTGGAGTAGTTGCCCTCGTAGGGGTAGGTCCGGCCGCGGTCCAGCTCGAGGATCCAGTTGGCCACGTTGTCCAGGAAGTACCGGTCGTGGGTGATCGCCATGACGGTGCCGGCGTACTTGGCCAGGTGCTGCTCCAGCCAGGAGACGCTCTCCGCGTCCAGGTGGTTGGTGGGCTCGTCGAGCAGCAGCAGGTCGGGCGCCTCCAGCAGCAGCTTGCAGAGCGCCACCCGGCGGCGCTCACCACCGGAGAGCTGGGTGACGTCGGCGTCCGGCGGCGGGCAGCGCAGCGCGTCCATGGCCAGTTCGAGCTTGGAGTCGATGTCCCAGGCGTCGAGGTGGTCCAGCTCCTCCTGGAGCTTGCCCATCTCCTCCATCAGCTCGTCGGAGTAGTCCGTCGCCATCTGCTCGGCGATCTTGTTGAACCGTTCCAGCTTGGCCTTGGTCTCGGCGACCGCCTCCTCGACGTTGCCGAGCACGGTCTTGGCGTCGTTGAGCGGAGGCTCCTGGGCGAGCATGCCGACGGTGTAGCCGGGCATCAGCCGGGCCTCGCCGTTGCTCGGCTTGTCGAGCCCTGCCATGATCTTGAGGAGGCTGGACTTACCGGCGCCGTTCGGCCCGACCACGCCGATCTTGGCCCCGGGCAGGAAGTTCAGCGTCACGTTGTCCAGCACGACCTTGTCGCCGTGCGCCTTGCGCGCCTTTTCCAGGACGTAGATGAACTGGGCCACGGTGCGGGCTACCTCCGTCGATTGGGATCGCGAGCTTGCGGCGCGGCGCGGGCTGCGACTTCCGCCGGCCGCCGCCGGCCGGGGGCCGGCTGCACGCACGCCGTCGTCAATCCTGACAGGTACGGCGGGCTTCGCCCACATCACCCCGCCCCCCGTGTAGCCCGGTCGGCGGCTGTTGGCAAGATCACCGGCAGGATTCGGCGACCGTGGGACGGGTAGGGAACTCCGGCACGGGGCCCCAGACGCCGCAGCTACGCTCAGTACGCTCATTCGCGGTTGACCCGTCAGCACCCGGAGGTGGCCGAACGTGACCGTCCGCAGCTCCTTTGTCGTAGTGGCGAACCGCCTGCCGGTCGACGAGGTGAGCACACCTGAGGGACGGCAGTGGCGTCGCAGCCCGGGCGGGCTGGTGACGGCGCTGCATCCCGTCCTCGCCGAGCACCAGGGCACCTGGGTCGGCTGGGCCGGCGGCACCGGCGCCGCCCCCGAACCGTTCGACCTGGAGGGCATCCGGCTGCACCCGGTCCCGCTCAGCGCCGAGGAGCTGGAGCGCTACTACGAGGGTCAGTCCAACGCGACGATCTGGCCGCTCTACCACGACGCGGTCGAGACGCCGGCCTACAAGCGCCGCTGGCGGGAGGCGTACCGGCTGGTCAACGCCCGGTTCGCGGAAGCCGCGGCGGAGGTGGCGGCCGAGGGCGCCACGGTCTGGGTGCAGGACTACCAGCTGCAGCTGGTACCGGCGATGCTCCGCGAGCTGCGGCCGGACCTACGGATCGGCTTCTTCCTGCACATTCCGTTCCCGCCGATCGAGCTGTTCATGCAGATGCCGTTCCGCACCGAGATCCTGCGCGGTCTGCTCGGCGCCGACCTGGTCGGGTTCCAGCAGCGGCTGGCCGCGCAGAACTTCGTCCGGCTGGCCCGGCACCTGCTCGGGCTGCGCTACGAGGGGCAGATGATCCAGGTCGACGGCCGGCAGGTGAAGGCCGGGGCCTTCCCCATCTCGATCGACACCCGGGAGATGGAGCGGATGGCCGCCGACCCGGCGGTGCTGGCCCGGGCCAAGGAGATCCGCGAGGAGCTGGGCAACCCTAAGACGATCATCCTGGGCGTGGACCGGCTCGACTACACCAAGGGCATCGAGCTACGGCTAAAGGCCTTCCGGGAACTGCTGGCTGACGGAAAGCTGACAGTGCCCGACGCGGTCATGGTCCAGGTGGCCACACCGAGCCGCGAACGCGTGGAGCACTACCAGGCGCTTCGGGTCAAGGTAGAACGCGAGGTTGGTCGGATTAATGGCGAATTCGGCAGGGTCGGCGTGCCGGCAGTGCATTATCTGCATCAGTCGTACAGTCGCAGTGAACTTGCCGCGATGTACGTCGCTGCCGACGTGATGATGGTGACCCCGCTTCGAGACGGAATGAATCTGGTGGCCAAGGAGTACGTCGCATCGCGCGGGGACCAGGGCGGCGCGCTCGTGCTCAGTGAGTTCGCCGGCGCGGCCACCGAGCTGCGCCAGGCATTTTTGTGCAACCCGCACGACCCGGACGCGGTCAAGGACGCCCTGCTGCGGGCCGTGCATGTGGAGAAGCCGGAGGCCCGCCGCCGCATGCGGACGATGCAACGCCATCTGCGTACCAATGACGTTGGCCACTGGGCCAAGTCGTTCCTCACCGAGCTCGGCGTGCCGGAGGCGGAGGCCGCGTGAACACGCCCGTCCCCGGTGGCGCCACCATCGCCACCGGCGTCATGGACCCGGAACTGCGTTCGGCCATCGGCCGGATCGCCCGGGTCCCCCAGCTGCTGATCGCCTGCGACTACGACGGCACGCTGGCCCCGATCGTCGAGGACCCGAGCAAGGCCGTACCGCTGCCCGAGGCGGTCGCCGCGATCCGCGCGCTGGCCTCCCTGCCCCAGACGAGCGTCGCGGTGGTCTCCGGCCGGGCGCTGCGCGACCTGGCCGCGCTCTCCCGGCTGCCCAGCGAGGTCCACCTGGTCGGCAGCCACGGTTCCGAGTTCGACATCGGCTTCGTCGAACGGCTCTCCCCGGAGCTGATCGCGGTCCGCACCCGGCTGCGCGACGCGCTGCGGGAGATCGCCGCGAGCCACCCGGGCGTACGGCTGGAACGCAAGCCGGCGAGCGTCGCGGTGCACACCCGCGGGGTCGACCCGCAGGTCGCCGCCGCCGCCATCGAGGCGGTCCGTGGTGGCCCCGCCACCTGGGATGGCGTCACGGTCACCCAGGGCAAGGAGGTCATCGAGCTGTCGGTGGTCGCCACCCACAAGGGCACCGCGGTCGACCAGCTGCGGACCCAGCTCTCCGCCAGCGCGGTGCTCTTCATCGGCGACGACGTCACCGACGAGAACGCCTTCGGCAACCTGCACGGGCCGGACGTCGGCATCAAGATCGGCGTGGGCGACACCAAGGCCGACTACCGGGTCGACGAGCCGATCGAGGCGGCGCGCGCCCTCGGCCTGCTGCTGGAGACCCGGCGGCACTGGCTTTTCGGCGAGCGGGCGGTGCCGATCGAGCGGCACTCGATGCTGGCCAACGGCCGGACGGTCGCGCTGCTCACCCCCGACGCCAAGGTCACCTGGCTCTGCAACCCCAAGCCGGACTCGGCGGCGATCTTCGCCGACCTGGTCGGCGGCAGCCCGGCCGGGCACTTCACCGTCTCCCCCGAGCGCGGCGGCATCCCGCTGGGCCAGCGCTACCGCGGCGGCACGATGACGGTGGAGACCCGGTGGTCCGGTCTCACCGTGACCGACTGGCTGGACCTGCCGGCACAGGAGACCACCCCGGACGGCCCGGCCATCATGGCCGGCGACTCGACGCTGGTGCGGGTGCTCACCGGCCACGGCCGGGCCCGGGTGGAGTTCGCTCCCCGGCCCGAGTTCGGCCAGGTGGCGGTGCAGTTGCAGCCGGTCGGCGACGGTCTGCTGGTGCTCGGCTCGAACGAGCCGATCGCGCTCTACTCCCCCGGGGTCGAGTGGGACGTCGTCAGCGACGGCGGCTACGAGACCGCCAAGGCGGTCGTGGACCTGCGGGCGGCCGGCGGGCAGGTCGTCCTGGAGCTGCGCTTCGGCACCCACAGCGTGGAGCACCACCGGCTGCCCGTGCACGAGCGGCAGGCCGCCGCGGAGCAGCCGTGGAAGGACTGGGTGGCCTCGCTCAAGCTGCCCACCACCGCCCGCGACCTGGTGGTCCGCAGCGCGCTGACGCTGCGCGGGCTCTGTCACCAGCCCACCGGCTCGATCCTGGCCGCCGCGACCACCTCGCTGCCGGAGGAGCTGGGCGGCGTCCGCAACTGGGACTACCGCTACTGCTGGCTGCGCGACGCCGCGCTGACCGCCCGGTCGCTGGTCGACCTCGGCTCGACCGAGGAGGCCGAGGGGCTGCTGCGCTGGATCGACGGCGTCGTCGAGCGCACCGGCGGGCACCCGGAGCGGCTGCACCCGCTCTACACGGTCGACGGGTACGAACTCGGCGCCGAGGCGGTCATCGACACCCTGCCCGGCTACGCCGGCTCCCGGCCCGTCCGGGTCGGCAACCTGGCCAACCACCAGCTCCAGCTGGACGTCTTCGGCCCGGTCGCCGACCTGATCGCCGCCGTGGCCGACCTTCGCGGCTCGGTCCGGGAGACCGAGTGGCGGGTGCTGGAGTCGATGGTCGAGGCGGTCAGCCGCCGCTGGCACGAGCCCGACCACGGCATCTGGGAGGCCCGCCTCCCACCGCGGCACCACATCTTCTCCAAGGTGATGTGCTGGATGACCGTGGACCGGGCCCTGCACGTGGTGCGCCAGCACGGCGGCGAGGACCGGCCGGAGTGGGTCGACCTGCGCGACCGGATCGCGGCCAACGTGCTGGAGCACGGCTGGCACGAGCACGCGGAGGCCTACAGCGTCGCCTACGGCGACGAGGACATGGACGCCTCGTCACTCTGGATCGGCCTGTCCGGGCTGCTTCCGGGCGACGACCCGCGCTTCCTCTCCACGGTGCTGAAGATCGAGGCTGACCTGCGCAGCGGGCCGGTCGTCTACCGCTACCACTGGGACGACGGCCTGCCCGGGCGGGAGGGTGGCTTCCACATCTGCACGGCGTGGCTGATCGAGGCGTACCTGCGCACCGGCCGGCGGCTCGACGCCGAGGAGCTCTTCGCCCAGATGGTCGACACCGCCGGGCCGACCGGGCTGCTCCCCGAGCAGTACGACCCGCTGGCCGAGCGCGGGCTGGGCAACCACCCGCAGGCCTACAGCCACCTCGGCCTGATCCGCTGTGCCCTGCTGCTGGACAACATGCTCAAGCAGTGAGCTGACGGTCCACCCCGACGACGGCCGGAGCGCGAGCTCCGGCCGTCGTCGTTGTCCCCCACCCCGCCCCCTGCCCACCCCCACGCGTTGATCATGAAGTTGTTGCCGGTCGCCTCGGCGTGTCGCGACAACAACTTCATGATCAACGAGCGCTGTGGGGGCCGGTCAGGTGTGGAGGGCGTCGACCACGTCGCCGATGACCACTACGGCCGGGGGGCGGAGGTTCGCGGCGACCGCGTCGGCGGCGACGTCCGCCAGGGTCGACCGGAGCATCCGCTGGGAGCCGGTGGTCGCCTCCTGGACCACCGCGGCGGGGGTGTCCGGGCGGCGGCCGTGAGCGAGCAGGGCGGCGGTGATCCCGGCCAGGTTCTTCAGCCCCATCAGGATCACCAGCGTGCCGCGCAACCCGGCCAGCGCGTCCCAGCGCACCAGTGAGGCCGGCGAGTCCGGCGCCAGGTGCCCGGAGACCACGGTGAACTCGTGCGCGACCGCCCGGTGGGTGACCGGGATGCCGGCCGCCGCCGGGGCGGCGATGGAGCTGGTCACCCCGGGGACCACGGTCACCGGTACGCCGGCCTCGGCGCAGGCCAGCAACTCCTCCCCGCCACGACCGAAGACGTACGGGTCGCCGCCCTTGAGCCGGACCACGAACGCGCCGGCGCGGGCGCGGTCGACCAGGATCCGGTTGATCTCCTCCTGGGCCCGGGCCGGCCCGTACGGGATCTTGGAGGCGTCGACCAGCTCCACGTCGGCGCGCAGCTCATCGAGGAGCAGCCCGGGTACCAGCCGGTCGGCGATCACCACGTCCGCCTCGGTCAGCAGGCGCCAGCCCTTCACGGTGATCAGCTCGGGATCACCCGGCCCGGCACCGACCAGGGCGACCCGTCCGACCGGGTCATCCGCCGATCGTCGGGGCGCGTCCGGCTCGGCGACCGGCTCGAACCCGGCGCGCGCGGCGAGCAGCTCGCGTACCGCGTCCCGGACGCTCATCGCCCGACGCGGATCGCCGCCGCCCAGCACCGCGACCGTCACCGGCCCGTGCCGGGTCACCGCCGGCGTCCAGGCGGTGGCCGCCGTCCGGTCGTCGGCCCGCACGCAGAAGATGTGCCGCTCGGCGGCGGCGGCGCTGACCGACGCGGCGGCCGTCGGGTCGTCCACCGCCACCTGGACCAGCCAGGCCCCGTCCAGGTCCTCGGGGGCGAACCGGCGCGCCACCCAGCGCAGCCGGCCGGCGTCGACGTGCGCGCGCAGCGCCGGAGTCAGCTCCGGGGCCACCAGCAACACGTCCGCGCCCGCGTCCAGCAGGGCGGGCACCCGCCGGGTGGCGACCGTTCCGCCGCCCACCACGACCACCCGCAGCCCGGCCAGCCGCAGCCCGAGCGGGTACGGCGTCTCGCTCACGCCGCCGCCCGACCCGACTCGGCGGCGGCGCGAGCCGGCGCGCCGCGCCGCCCTTGGGCTCGCTCGCTGCGCTCGCTCACTTCTCGGCCACCCCGGCCGAGTCGAAGGTGGCCACCTCGTGCAGCACCCGGACCGCGCCGGTGACCACCGGCAGCGCGAGCAGCGCCCCGGTGCCCTCGCCGAGGCGCAGGCCGAGGTCGATCAGCGGGACCAGCCCGAGCCGGCGCAGCGCCAGCGTGGCGCCGGGCTCGGCGGACCGGTGCCCGGCGACCATGGCGCCCACCGCGTCCGGGGCGAAGGCCGCGGCGGCGAGCGCGGCGGACACCGCGATCACCCCGTCCAGCAGCACCGGCACCCGGTGCGCGGCGGCGCCGAGGATCAGCCCGGTCAGTGCGGCGTGCTCCAGCCCGCCGACCGCGGCCAGCACGCCCAGCGGGTCAGCCGGGTCAGGCCGGTGCCGGTCCAGCGCGGTCCGCACCACCTCGACCTTCCGCCGGTACGTCGGGTCGTCCACGCCGGTGCCACGGCCGGTCGCCGCAGCCGGATCGGCGTCGGTGAACGCGGCGATCAGCGCGGCCGCCGGGGTGGTGTTGCCGATGCCCATGTCCCCGGTGAGCAGGATGCCGGCGCCCGCCGCGACGAGATCGTTCGCGACCCGGATGCCGGTCTCGACGGCGGCGCGGGCCTCGTCGCGGGTGAGCGCGGCGGTCACCGCGAGGTCCCGGGTGCCGGCCCGGACGTTGGCGCTGACCAGCCGGGGCGCCCGCGAGTCGAGCGTCCCGGACCCCCCGGCGTCGCGGTCGGCCGCGGCGTCGGCCGCGACGGCGTCGTCCGCGGCCGCGGGGATCGGGGTCGCCACCCCGACGTCGACCACGGTGACCGCGGCGCCGGCCTGCCGCGCGAACGCGTTGACCACCGCGCCGCCGGCCAGGAAGTTGCCGATCATCTGCGCGGTGACCTCCTGCGGCCAGGGCGTCACCCCCTGGGCGTGCACGCCGTGGTCACCGGCGAAGATCGCCACGGCGGCCGGCTCGGGCAGCGGCGGCGGGCAGTTCCCGGCCAGGCCGGCGAGGCGTACCGACAGCTCCTCCAGGGCGCCGAGCGAACCGGCCGGCTTGGTGAGCCGGCCGTGCAGCTCCCGGGCGGCGGCCATCGCCGGCTCGTCCAACGGCCCGATCGCCGCGATCGTGGTCTCCAGCATCATGCCTCCAGCATCTCGCCCAGTACCCGGATGAACTCGTCGGTGGTGGCCGGGTCGCGCACGGCCACCCGCAGCCAGTCCGGCCCGAGGCCGGGGAAGGTGTCCCCCCGACGCACCGCCCAGCCGCGCTCGCGCAGCCCGGCCCGGACGGTGGCGGCGCCGGGCAGGTGGATCAGGACGAAGGCGCTGGCCGGGCGGCCGGCGACGCGTACCCCTGGCAGGGCGGCGAGCCGGGCGACCAGGTGCTCGCGGTCGGCGGCGAGCCGCGCGGCGATCGCGCGCTCGGCCTCGACCGCGGCCGGCGTGGCGCAGGCGGCGGCGGCCGCCAGCGCGGGCGTGGAGACCGCCCAGAGCGGCTGGACGGCGGCGAGCCGCGCCAGCAGCTCCGGCGCGCCCAGCAGGTAGCCGATCCGCAGTCCGGCCAGCCCCCAGGTCTTGGTGAGGCTGCGTACCACCAGCAAGCCGGGCAGGTCCCGCCGGGCGGCGAGGGACTCCGGCTCGCCCAAGTGGCCGGGGCGGACGGTGGTGTCGGCGAAGGCCTCGTCCACGACCAGCACCCGGCCCGGGCGGGCCAGCGCGGCCAGGGTCCGCGCCGGATGCAGGACGGAGGTGGGATTCGTCGGGTTGCCGACCATCACCAGGTCGGCGTCGGCGGGCACCCGCGCCGGGTCGAGGTGGAAGTCGTCGCCCGCGTCGAGCAGCACCCGTTCCACCTGGTGGCCGGCCGCCCGGAGCGCCGCCTCGGGCTCGGTGAACTGCGGGTGCACCACCACCGGCCGGCGGACCCCGCGCAGTGCCTGGGCGAGCAGCACGAAGCCCTCGGCGGCACCGGCGGTGAGCAGCACCTCGTCCGGGGCGCGGTGGTGCCGGGCGGCGACCGCGGCCCGGGCGGGTGCCGGATCCGGGTAGCGGGCCAGGTCGGTGAGGCTGGCGGTGATCGGCCCGGCCAGCCACGGCGGCATCGGCGCGCGGCGGACGTTGACCGCGAGGTCGACCAGGCCGTCCCCCACCTCCGCGTCCCCGTGGTGGGCGAGGTCGGGCTCGCCGACGGGGATCGACTCCGGGACGCGGTCGAGCGCCGGCGCAGGCGCCGGTTCGTCACCGGCGCTCGCCGGTGCCCCGCTCGGCTGACCACGCATGCCCGCGATCCTGCCGGGAAGGCGGCGTGTGGGACAGCCGATCACGGCGTGGGACGCGTCACGACCCGTTCGACGTACGCCCGTTTATGAATTCTTCTCATTTCCGAATCGGAAATGTCATAGCTTGACCTGGTGAGCAACCGACCCCTTGCTGCCGCCGGTCGTGTCGTCCCTCTCCTCCGCGCCGGGCTGATAGCCGGCATCGTGATCGCCGCCGTCGCCTATCCGCTCTTCGCCTTCACCGGCCTGGGCGCGAAGGCCACCGCGCACGCGATGGAGCACAAGACCAAGCTGTTGACCACCGCGCTACCCGCCGAGACGTCGTACTTGTACGCGCCGGACGGCAAGACCGTGCTGACGATGTTCTACGAGGAGTACCGGCAGTACACCAAGCTGTCGGACATGTCGCCGAACATCCAGCAGGCCATCGTGGCGGCCGAGGACTCGCGCTTCTACCAGCACCGGGGCGTGGACCCGAAGGGCGTGGCGCGGGCCTTCGTCGCCAACGCCCGCTCCAGCGGGGTGTCCCAGGGCGCGTCCACGCTGACCATGCAGTACGTCCGGATGGCGTTGCGGGACAGCGCGAAGACCCCGACGGAGGTCCAGGAGGCCACCCAGCAGACCAGCCTGCGCAAGATCAAAGAGATGCGGATGGCGCTGGACCTGGAGAAGGAGCTCAGCAAGGAGGACATCCTCGAGCGCTACCTGAACTCCGCGTACTTCGGGCACCGCGCGTACGGCATCTACGCGGCCAGCGAGATCTTCTTCTCCAAGACCCCGAAGGACCTCAGCCCGGTAGAGGCGGCCACCCTCGCCGGGCTGGTCAAGTCGCCCAGCGAGTACGACCCCGCGTCGTCGGACCAGAAGGACGCCACCGCCCGGCGCAACTACGTGCTGGACCGGATGACCCAGCTCGGCTATCTCTCGCCGGACGCTGCCGCGACGGCCAAGGCGGAGCCGATCCGGCTGAAGCTGACCGACCCGCCGAACGACTGCGCCTCGATCCCGGAGAAGTACAACAGCTGGGGCTTCGCCTGCGACTACCTGAAGAACTGGTGGAGCGCGCAGCCGGCATTCGGAGAGAACCGGCTGGAACGGATGGACAAGCTGCGCCGCGGCGGCTACCGGATCGTGCTCAGCATCGACCCGAAGATCCAGGACGCGGCGGAGAAGAACGTCGGCGCCAAGGAGAACACCGGCAGTCCGTTCGCCAACGGCATCGTGGTCTCCGAACCCGGCACCGGGCGGGTGAAGGCGATGGCGGTGAACCGGACGTACTCGCTGGACCTGAGCGAGAACCCGCAGAGCTCCAACCCGGAGGCCGGGCCGAACATCAAGGCGAACTACCCGAACACGGTGGCCCCACTGCTCGGCGGCGGTGACCTACCGGGTTACCAGGCCGGCTCGACGTTCAAGATGTTCCCGATGCTGGCCGCGCTCAACTCGGGGATGACCCTCTCCACCTCGTTCAACGCCCCGTACCGCTACCAGTCGAAGGTCTTCGACAACTGGGCGCCGTCCAACGCGAGTGGGGCGATGAGCGGTCAGCAGACCATGTGGTCCGGGTTCGGCAAGTCGGTCAACACCTACTTCGTATGGCTGGAGGAGCAGATCGGCGCCGAGGCGGGCGTCCGGCTGGCCGAACAGCTCGGGCTGCGCTGGCGCACCGACGTCGACCGGGATCAGGCCTCACCGGCGAAGGTGAAGAAGTGGGGCGCGTTCACCCTGGGCGTCTCCGACGCCACGCCGCTGGAGATGGCGAACGCGTACGCCGCGATCGCCGCCGACGGCCGGTACTGCGAGGCGATCCCGGTGCAGGCGATCATGAACCGGGACGGCACGCCGACGACGTACGCCACCGCCTCCGGCATCCAACGGGAGGTCGCCAAGCCGCGCTGCCGGCAGGTGGTCAGCGCCGACGCGGCGCGCGCCGCCACCGACGCGGCCCGCTGCCCGACCGGGGACACCCCGGCCCGGGGCGGTTGCGGCGGCTGGTCGACGGCGGACAGCGTCCGGGGAACCGTCGGGCGGCCGGTGGCCGGCAAGACCGGTACCACGGACAGCACCCGGTCCGCCTGGTTCGTCGGTTACACCCCGGAGCTGGCCGCGGCGAGCTTCATCTCCGACCCGGACAACCCGTTCAACGCCGTCGGTGACGGGCAGTCCCAGATCCCGATCGCCGCGGTCTCCGAGACCCTCCGCGACGGCCTCAAGGGCCAACCCACCCGCCAGTTCACCCCACCCTCCGACGCCATAGTCGGCTGACCCACACCCAGCGGGGTTGATCAAGAGGTCTGCGTCAGGAACGGGCCGGTTCCTGACGCAGACCTCTTGATCACCCCGAACTGGGGTGGGGTGGGTGGGTGGGTTAGTGGAGGTCGGCCGCTACGAAGGACCAGAGTTCGAGGTCGACCCGGGCGCCCCGCACGTAGCCGGCGTTGCGCAGCAGCCCCTCGTAGCTGAAGCCGGCCTTCTCGGCCACCCGGCGGGACGCGGTGTTGCCCGGCGCCACCCGCAGCTCGACCCGCTGGAAACCGTGCTCCAGGATCAGCGCGATGGCCACCGCGTCGACCGCCTCGGCGGCCAACCCGAAGCCCCGGGCCTGCGGCGCGATCGCGTAGGAGATCTCGGTGAGCCGGGCGCCCCAGTCGGTGCGGCGGGTCCAGAGACAACCCACCAGCTCGGCGTCCTCTCGCCGGATCACCCCGTAGTGGTCGCCGTCGCCGCTGTCACGGCGCTGCCGGGCCAGGTCGGTGCACCAGGCGTGGCCGTCGATCGGGCCGGAATCGTCGGCGAGCGGCAGCCAGCGCCGGGTCAGCCGGTCGGCCATGATCGCCCCGGCCGCCGTCGCGTCCGCCGCCACCAGCTGTCGCACCTCGGTGCGCGGAGTGGAGACGGTCAACGTCGGGAAGCGGCGTACCGCGACCTGACCGATCACGCCGGCACCCCGCCGGGCTGCGCCGGCACCGCCTCCGGCGCCGGATCGGCGAGCGCCGCCGCGACCACCCGGGTGGCGGTCTCCGGGTGACCCGCCCAGTGCAGGGTGAGCTGGGAGGCGTGCACGTTGCGCCAGACGAAGCCCTCCGGCGTGCCGCCGGCCCAGCTCCACGCCGGCCGCTGGCCGGCCCGCGGGGTGAGCACGGCCCGGTGCTCCTTGTGGCCGACCAGCACCGTGCCCTGCGCGGCGACCACGCTCTCGGTGTGGGCCGTCGCCTCCCGGTAGCCGACCACCAGGCCGTCGCGGCTGGCGCCGACCGCGTCCAGCACGCCGCACATCGGCAGCCCGTCCAACTCGCGGGCCAGCCAGAGCAGGCCGGTCCCCTCGGCCACCACCGGACGCCCGGTGCGGGCCAGCTCGGCCACCGCGATGCAGAGCTTCCGGTTGGCCGACAGCTGCTCCGCGTACGCCTCGGGCAGCGCGCCACCGACGACCAGCGCGCGGGTGCCCGGCGGCAACGCCTCGTCCCGCAGCGGGTCGAACGTGACCACCTCGGCGCCGGCCGCGCGGAGCAGTTCGGTGGTCTCCGGCGGGCTGTAGCTGCCGCCCGGCCCACCGGCCAGCGCGACCACCGGACGGTTCGCCGGGGCCGCCGGGGCGCCCAGCGCGTCCTGCGCCGACCAGGGAGTGGCCGGCAGCGGCGGGGCGGAGCGGGCCAGCCCGAGCAGGCGCTCCACGTCGACCGTGGCGGCGACCGCCTCGCCCAGCCGGCGCACGGCACGGGCCGCCTCGGCGGAGCCACCGATCACCGGCACCACGCCGTGCCGCCGGGCCGGGAGCACCGGGGGGAGGTCCTGGCGGCGCAGCGCGCCGTAGACCGGCACGTTGATGTCGTCGAGCGCCTCGCGAAGCATCGCCTCGTGGCGGGACGAGGCGACCCGGGTGAGGATCACCCCGCCGAGCCAGAGCTGCTCGTCGAAGGAGCGGAAGCCGTGCACCAGGGCGGCCGCCGACTGGCCCATCGCGGCGACGTCGACGGCGAGCACCACCGGGCTGCGCAGCGCGGCGGCCACCGCCGCCGTCGAGTCCTGGTCCGGGCGACCGGTGACGCTGTCGTAGAGGCCCATGCTGCCCTGCACCACGGCCAGCCCGGCGCCCTCGGCGCCGTGAGCGAGCAGCGGGGCGAGCCGGTCGGCGCCGGCCAGCCGGGGGTCGAGGGTCCGACCCGGCCGGCCGGCGGCGAGCCCGAGGTAGGCGGCGTCGACCTGGTCCGGCCCGATCTTGAACCCGGCGACCTGGACCTCGCGGTCGGCGAGCGCGGCGAGCAGCCCGATCGCCAGCGCGTTCTTGCCGTGCCCGGAGGACGGCGCGCTGAACACCAGGCGCGGCACGACGGTCATCATCGACTCCTCGTCGGCGGCGGGGGTACGCGGCTGAGGACCGTGGGAGCGGTCCGCCCGGTGACGATACCGGTCCGGCCCGACGGGTGAACGCCGCAGCGGGGACTGTTGCGGTGGGCGCAGCGGCCGGTCGCGGAGAGTGGCCCCGGTCATACGGGTAGCCTCGTGGCTGTGTACCGGTTCCTGCTGAGCCCACGTTGGCTGGGCATCCTCGCGTTGACCCTGGTCGCGGCGGCGGTGATGGTGTGGCTGGGCAACTGGCAGTTGGACCGCTACCGGGGGCGTACCGAGGTCAACGAGCGGATCGACGCCGGTTTGCGGATGTCGCCGGTGCCGCTGCACGACGCGCTGGCCGCGCCGGCCGGTGGCCCCGGCACCGCCGGACCGGGCCCGGCCGAGGAGAAGGTCTGGACCCGGGTCACCGTCACCGGGCGTTACGACTCGACCAACACGGTCCTGGTCCGCGGCCGTACGGCGGACAGCAAGGTCGGTTTCGAGGTGCTCACCCCGCTGGTGCTCGGCGACGGCACCGCCGTGCTGGTGGACCGCGGCTGGATCCCGCCGGCACCGGGCGGGGCGGCGACCGCCCAGCCGCAGGTGCCCGCCGCCCCGTCCGGTGACGTGACGGTGGTCGGCCGGGTGCACGAGACCGAGAGCGGCGCGACCACTGTCAACCGGCGCGACGGCCGGTTGGAGACCCGGCGGATCGGGGTTCCCCGGCTCGCCGACGAGCTGCCCTACCCGGTCTACGGCGCCTATCTGCTGCTCGACGAGCAGACCCCGGCGGCCGACCCGACGTTCGTCGCGGTGCCGGTCGGGCACGCCAACAACTGGCAGAACCTCGGCTACGTCGTGCAGTGGTGGCTCTTCGCCGGAATGACGATCGTCGGCTACGGCTGGGCGGCCCGCCGGGAGGCCCGTCGCGGAAGCGGCACCGACTCCCGGCCGCTCGACCGGGCCGCCGAGCCGGCCCCGAGCGCACCGGCCTGACCGGCCCGGCCCGGTAACCGGTGCTCTGTCCGACCGCTCAGTCGGTGGGCCGGCTGAGCGGTCAGTCGGTGACCCGCCCGGCGTGGATGGCCCGGACGGCGTCGATGGTGTCCGCCTCGGCGGCCGTCTTGTCGCTGCGGTAGCGCACCACCCGGGCGAAGCGCAGCGCCACCCCGCCCGGATAGCGCGAACTGGTCTGGACGCCGTCGAAGGCGATCTCGACGACCTGCTCGGGGCGGACCCGGACGACCCAGTCGCCCCGCTCCACGGCCAACTCGAGGAAGCGCTCGGTCTGCCAGCGCAGCAGATCGTCGGTGAGGCCCTTGAACGTCTTTCCCAGCATGACGAAGTCGCCCGTGCGCGGGTCGCGGGCGCCGAGGTGCAGGTTGGAGAGCCAGCCCTGGCGTCGGCCGCTGCCCCACTCGACCGCGAGCACCACCAGGTCGAGGGTGTGCCGAGGCTTGACCTTGACCCAGGCGGCGCCGCGCCGGCCGGCGTCGTAGGGCGCCTCCGGCGCCTTCACCACGACCCCCTCCTGACCGGCGTCGATCGCGGCGGCGAACGCCGCCCCCGCCTGCTCCGGCCCGTCGACCTCGATCCGCCCGACCAGCAGCGACTCGTCGACCGCGCCGGCCAGCGCGGCCCACCGCTCCCGGCCGGGCAGGTCGATCAGATCATCGCCGTCGAGGTGCAGCAGGTCGAAGAAGTAGGGCGTCAGCACCGCCTGGCCGGTGGTCTCGGCGGCGGCGAGCACCGCCGGGGCGACCGGCGCGCGGCCGGTGGTGCTCGGCGTGGTGCGCCGGGCGGCCCGGCTCGACGTCTGCTGGAACGGCAGCGGCCGGCCGGTCTCGTCGAGCCCGATCGCCTCGCCGTCGAGCACCAGCTCCCGGGCGGGCAGGGCGCGGACCGCGGCGACCACCTCGGGCACCCGGGCGGTGATCTCGTCAAGGCTGCGGGTGAAGACTGCGATGTCCTGGCCGGAGCGGTGCACCTGGATCCGGATGCCGTCGAGCTTCACGTCGACCACCGCGGGCGTGCCGGTCGCGGCGAGCGCCTCGTCGACCGAGGGCGCGCTCTGCGCCAGCATCGGGGCGAGCGGACGCCCCACCCGCAGGCCGAACCCGGCCAGCGCGGCCGCGCCACCGTCGAGCGCGGCCACCGCGACCGCCCGCAGGTCGCCGGCGAGCAGCAGGGCCCGGCGGACCGCCGCCGCGGGCACGTCGGCCGCCCGGGCGATCGCGTCGGCCAGCAGCCCGGCCTGCGCGCCCTGGCGCAGCTCGCCGCTGAACAGGCCAGTCAGCAGCCGCTGCTCGTCGCCCGTGGCGGCGGCGTAGAGCGCGCCGAGCAGGGCCCGGCGGCGGGCCTGGGAGCCCGCGCCGTGCACCGCGGCGATCTCGTCGATCGCCGCGTCGACGGCGGCCACGGTCAGCGTCGGCTCGGCGGCCGGCGGCGGCAGGTCGCGCAGGCTCGCGTAGCCGACCCCGGTCTGCCGTTGACGCAGCTCGCCGGCGAGCCAGCCGGCGCCGGCCGGCACTTCGGCCGGGTCGAGCGCCCGCAGCGCGCCGGCCAGCAGCTCCACCTTGGCCCGTCGGCCGCTGGTGGCCGCCACGGCGGCAGAGGTGGCTGCCAGATCGAGGAACCGCACGGGTTCATCCTGCCAGCCACCTCCGACACCACCCGGGCATTGCCGTGCCCGGCGAACGGCGTGGCCCGGCTCAGGCCGAGACCGGCTCCTCGATCCGCAGCCCGCGGCCGCGAACCTCGTCGGCGACCCGGCTGAGCAGCGAGTCGAGCGTGACCAGCGCGGCGGAGAGCTCACCGAGCTGTTCCTTGAGCGTGTCCTCGGGCCACGCGGAGACGTCTACGTCCCCCAGAGCGCTGACGGCGGCCTGCAACCGGGCCATCACCTCGTTCGTACTCATGTTCGAAACCCTATATCAGCTGAGGATCCGACACGCCGCAAACTCCCAAATCGACCGGGACGTTACGGTTCCGACACCTAACTCCGGTCCGTGCCCGCCTCGGCCACGTTGTTCAGCAGCAGCGCCTCGGCCAGGCAGACCCGGGCGAACTCACCCAGGTGCAGGCTCTCGTTCGGCCCGTGCGCCCGGGCGTGCGGGTCCTCCACCCCGGTCACCAGGATCGCGGCCTGCGGGAACATCTCCTGGAAGGTGGCAATGAACGGGATCGAGCCGCCCACGCCGATGTCGACCGGATCGGTGCCGTCCCAGGCGGTCCGGAAGGCCGAGCGGGCGGCGTCGAACATCGGCCCGGACGCGTCGATGACGCAGGGGTCGCCGTCGTGCTCGAAGGTGACCGTGACCTGGGCGCCCCACGGCGCGTGCTTCTCCAGGTGGCCGCGGAGCGCCTCGTACGCCCGCTTCGGGTCGTCGCCCGGGGCGAGCCGGATGCTGAGCTTGGCCTTCGCGGCCGGGACCAGCGCGTTCGGCGCCTCGCCGGTGGCCGGCGCGTCGATGCCGAGCACGGCCAGGGCGGGCTTGGTCCAGAGCCGGTCGGTGATCCGGCCGGTGCCGATGAAGGAGACCCCGTCGGCCAGCCCGGCCTCGGCGCGGACCCGCTCCTCCGGGTAGTCGACGGTGGCACCCTCCCGGCCCACCAGGCCCTCGACCGCGACGTCACCGGCGTCGGTGTGCAGGGTGGCGAGCAGCCGGACCAGCGTGGTCAACGCGTCCGGGACGGCGCCGCCGAACATCCCGCTGTGCACCGCGTGGTCCAGCGTGCGGACCTCGACGAAGCAGTTCACGATGCCGCGCAGCGAGGTGGTCAGCGCCGGAACGCCGATGTCCCAGTTGCCGGAGTCGGCGATCACGATGACGTCCGAGGCGATCTGGTCGCGGTGCTCGTCGAGCAGCTGCTCCAGCGAGTCGGAGCCGTACTCCTCCTCGCCCTCGATGAACAGGACCACGCCGACCGGCAGCCGGTCGCCGAAGGCCCGCAGCGCCGCCACGTGCGCCATGATGCCCGCCTTGTCGTCGGCCGCGCCCCGGCCGTAGAGCCGACCGTCCCGCTCCACCGGCTCGAACGGGTCGGACTCCCACAGCGACAGGTCGCCCACCGGCTGGACGTCGTGGTGGGCGTAGAGCAGCACCGTCGGCGCGCCGGGCGGGGCCGCCTTCTTCCCGATCACCGCCGGCTGCCCGCCGGAGCGCGCGATCCTGACGTCCAACCCGCAACTGCGCAGCAGCTCGGCCACCGCCTCGGCGGAGCGCTCCACGTGCGAGTGGTCGAAGCCCTCGAACGCGATGCCGGGGATGCGGACGAGGCGTTCCAGGTCGGCGCGGACCCCGGGCAGCTCCCGCTCGACGGCGGCCCGGATCTCGGACTCGGACATGATCGGTGTGGTCATGACCGGCATCGTATGCCGGCCTTACCGGGTGGGGTCGGCCCGGTCAGCGGATGCGCACGTAGTAGCGGGTGCGGTCGTGCGGCAGACCCGGTGCGCCGTCGACCACCAGGTGGGCGTGCTCCGCCGTACCGTCGGTGGCGAAGTGTGCCGCCTCCCCTGCGTGCCAGCGGCGCAGCTCGGGCAGGATCTCCGGGCCGTCCCGGGCGACCGCACGGGCCAGCCGCAGCGGTGCCGGCGCGGTGACGAAGACGGCCAGGGTGAGCTCCGGTCGGGCCGCCGCCCGGGCCGCGCTCACCCCCTCGACGACGAGCACCGGGCCGGCCGGCACCGACACCGCGTCGGGCAGGAAGCTCCGCCGCACCCAGCTGTACCGGCGGTAGGACCCGGATTGCCCGGCGCGCAGCGGGGCCAGCACCGACTCCTCCAGCCGGGACCAGAAGGTGAGCTGGTCGTCCCAGCCGTCGAGCAGGTCGTCGGTGTGCAGCACCGGCGGCCGGTCGCCGCCGAGCAGGGCGAGGGCGTCCGCGAGGTGCGCCGCGAACCGGCTCTTGCCCGCGCCGCTCGGCCCGTCGACCGCGACCAGTCGGGTACGCCCCAACCGGGCCGGCCCGGCCAGCACCCGCCCGGCCAGTTCGGCGTACGGCTCGACGACCGCGACCGGCGCGGCGGTCTCCCCGACGAGGTCGCCCGCCGACCCGGCAGCCGGGTCTGCGCGGCCGGCTTCCGGTCTCACGCCGGCTCCACCGGTTCGCCCAGCATCTCGCCGAGCCAGGCCAGTTCCGCCCGGCTCGTGGCTCGGGCGATGGTGAGCAGCCCACGACGGTAGGGGTCGGTCAGCTCCTCGGCCCGCACGGGCCGGTCGCCGTCGTAGAAGAAGCTGCTCGGGGTGCGGAGGAAGGCCAGCCGGCGGCGGAGCACGTCGTCTCGGGCGGCCGGCTCCTCGACGTGGCGGAGGAACGCGAGCAGGACGAACCAGCGGTTCTCGTCGCTGATCTCCAACTCGTCCGGCTCGCGCAGCCGGCGGTTCAGCTCAGCCCGGCCCTGGTCGGTCAGGACCAGCATCTGTCGGGGCGCCGCTCGGGTGCCCGGCTCGGCGCGGCGGGTCAGGAGGCCGGCCCGCTCCAACCGCTTGACCGCGGGATAGAGCGTGCCGTCGGCGATCGGCCGGATGTGCCCGGTGAGCTGGGCGATCCGCCGTTTCAGGAGATAGCCGTGCAGCGGCTGGTCGGCCAGGAAACCAAGGATGGCGAGTTCGAGCACCCCGCCATTATGCCCTCTTGACGATATACCTCGGTACGGAGGTATTGTCTCCGGCATGCAGACGGCGACGGTGGGCCCGGACGGGGCCCAGATGCGATGGGTGGAGACCTCCGGCAGCGAGCCGGCTCGGGTTTACGTGCACGGGCTCGGGGCGATGTCGGCGCCCTACTTCGTTCCGGTGGCCACCCGGCCGGAGCTGGCCGGCCACCGGTCACTCTTCGTGGACCTGCTGGGCTTCGGCCTCAGCGACCGGCCGGCGGCGTTCGGCTACACACTCGACGAACACGCGACGGCGCTGGCCCGGGCGCTCGACGCGGCCGGCGTCCGGGCCGCGGACGTGATCGCACACAGCATGGGCGGCGCGGTGGCCATCGTGCTCGCCCACCACCGGCCCGACCTGGTCCGCAGGCTGGTGCTGGTCGAGGCCAACCTGGACCCGAATCCCCCGCCGACCGCCGGCAGCAGCGGCGTCGCCAGCTACGCCGAGGACGAGTTCCTCGCCACCGGTCACGCCCAGACCCTCGACCGGGTCGGACCACACTGGGCGGCCACCATGCGGCTCGCCGATCCGGTCGCGCTGCACCGCACCGCGCTGGGGCTGATCGCCGGGAGCCGGCCCACCATGCGGCACATGCTGGAGCGCCTGCCGATGCCGCGGACGTTCGTGCAGGGCGGGCGGAGCGGTCCGGTGGTTGGCGCGGACGACCTGACCGCCGCCGGAGTCACCGTGGTCACCGTCCCGGGCGCCGGTCACAACGTGATGCTGGACGCCCCCGAGGCGTTCGCCCGGGCCGCCGTCGCCGCCCTCGCGACCGCCGCCCAGCCGGTCGGCTGACCAGCTGCCCGGGCGGTCGACCGGCGGGCCCAGGCGGTTGACCAGCTGCCCGGGCGGTCGACCGGCTGGACCGAGCTGGACCGGGCGGTTGGACCGGCTGGCCCGGGCGGTTGACTGGCCCGGCCGGTTGACCTGCTGCCCTGACGGCCGACCGCTGGCCCGGACGGTCGGACCGGCTGGCCCGGGCGGTCGGACCGGCTGGCCCGGGCGGTTGACCTGCCGCCCTGACGGCCGACCGCCGGCCCGCCGCGCGTCGGGTGCCCTGGTTTCGGGGCACCCAACCGGCGCCGACGATCACGTCCGGGGGATTCGTGTCCCCCACCGGCGGGCGCGCATCCGTTTGCCAGCCGGGCCGGCGGCCGGCTGGGCATGATCGGGAGGTGCTGCGTGACGTGATGAGCCCCGGTGTCGAGGCCCTGCTGGAGCAGGCCCGTTCCGGGCTGCGCCGGTTGTCCCCGCAGGAGACCGTCGAGGCGGTGCGCGGCGGCGCGTTGCTGGTCGACACCCGTACCGAACGGCAGCGCCGCGAACACGGCGACCTGCCGGGCGCGATCGTCATCGAACGCACGGTGCTGGAGTGGCGGCTCGACCCGGCCAGCAGCTGGCGCATCCCCGAGGCCACCGGGTACGACCGGGAGATCGTGGTGGCGTGCCAGCACGGCTACAGCTCGAGCCTCGCCGCCGCGAGCCTGCAGACACTGGGGCTGCGCCGGGCCACTGACATGATCGGCGGGGTCGAGGCCTGGGTGGCCGCCGGCCTGCCGCTAGCCGACCACCCCGCCGACGTCCGCCCCTGACCCACCCCTGCCCTGCCCCGCCCCGCGCCCGCGCCCTGCCCCGCCCCCGCCCTGCCCCGCCCGCGCCCAGCCCCGCCCGGTGCGCCAAGCCCGGCCCGCCGGCCCGCGTCGATCATGCAGTTGTGGTGCCAGCTTTGTCCGCAATGGCGACTTTCGTCCACCACCACAACTGCATGATCGACCGCGACCGGCGAGCGGTCCGTGCCCCGCGGGCGCGGTCCGTGCCCCGAGCGCGGTCAGGGGCGGGGGGCGCCCGGGGGGATGAAGGGGAGGCCGGGGGGCGGGCCGGTTTCGACGAGGCGCCAGAGGGCGTCGGTGTCCAGGTGCTCCTCGACCAGGTCGCCGAGCAGGTCGAGGGAGCGTTCGCGGACGGCCGCGAAGACAGTGTCGGGCGCGACCCGGAAGCCGTGCCGGCCCGCCAGCCGGGCCGCCTCGGTGAGGAACCGCCGGCGGAACCCGTCGGACTCGAACGCCCCGTGCCAGTGGGTGCCGTGCACCGCGCCGAGCACCGCGCCCTCACCGCTGCCGTCCGCGTTGCGAAGCAGCGGGTTCAGCGCCGGGTCGGCCGACGAGACGTACCCGTGGTGGATCTCGTAGCCGCGGACCGGCACGTCGCCGCCGACGCTGCCCACCGACTGCCGGACGGTCTTGCGCGGATCGAAGGTGATCTCGATGGGCAGCAGGCCCAGGCCGGGGACGCTGCCCTGCCGGCTCTCCACCGGGTCGTGGATCGCCCGGGCGAGCATCTGAAAGCCGCCGCAGATACCGAGCAGCGGCTTGCCGGCCGCGACGTGGGCGGTGACCGCGTCGGCGAGGCCGGTCTCCCGCAGCCAGGCGAGGTCGGCCACGGTCGACTTGGAGCCGGGCAGGACGACCAGGTCGGCGGCGGCCAGTTCGGCCGGCTCGACGGTGAGCCGCACCCGGACCCCGGGCTCGGTGGCGAGCGCCTCGACGTCGGTGGCGTTGCTGATCCGGGGCAGCCGGACCACCGCGACGTCCAACCACTCGGCGCCGAGCGGGGCGGCCGGGCGGCCGAGCACCCGTCCGTACGCGAGCGAGTCCTCGGCGTCGAGCCAGAGGTCCAACGCCCAGGGCAGCACCCCGTACGTCGGCCGGCCGGTGACCTGGTGCAGCATGTCCAGCCCGGGCCGGAGCAGGCCGAGGTCACCGCGGAACTTGTTGATCACGAAGCCGGCGATCAGTGCCTGGTCGGCCGGGTCGAGCAGCGCCACCGTGCCGAACATCGACGCGAAGACACCGCCGCGGTCGATGTCGCCGACCACGATAGCGGGCAGCCCGGCGTGCCGGGCCAACCCCATGTTCACGTAGTCGCCGGCCCGCAGGTTGATCTCGGCGGGGCTGCCGGCGCCCTCGCAGATCACCACGTCGTACGTCGCCCGCAGCTCGGCCAGCGCCGCGTAGGCGGTCTGGGCCAGCCGGGGCCGCAGCTCGCGGAAGTTGCCGGCGGTGACGGTGTCGACCGCCTCGCCGAGCAGCACCACCTGGCTGGCCAGGTCACTGCCGGGCTTGAGCAGCACCGGGTTGAAGCGCAGGTCGGGGGCGAGCCCGCAGGCGGCGGCCTGCATCGCCTGCGCCCGGCCGATCTCGCCGCCGCGCCCGTCCGGCCCGACCACCACCGCCGAGTTGTTCGACATGTTCTGTGCCTTGAACGGGGCGACCTTCACGCCCTGCCGGTGCAGCCAGCGACAGATGCCGGCGGTGAGCACGCTCTTACCGGCGTCGGACGTGGTGCCGGCGACCAACAGCCCGCCGGTCACCGGTCCCGCCCTCGCCCGACCGCCGCCGCCCGGACCCCGTCCGTGACCACCGCGCCCCGGGCACCGGGCAAACTCAGCACGCCCCGGACACCGCCGGAACCCAGCACATCCTGGACACCGCCGGTACCCAGCACACCCCGGACACCGCCGGAACCCAGCACGCCCCGGACACCCCGGACACCGCCGCGAACGGCCGCGCTCCGGGCGCCGCCCGAGGCTGTCGCGACCCGGCGGCCGACCGCGTTCACCAGCCGCCCGGCGGTCAGCGGATAGCTGGCCGCCACGGCCAGGGCGGCCAACCCGACCGCCCCGGAGAGGCGGGCGGCCCGCTTCAGGTGCCGGGCCTGCGGACGGGGGCCGTCGCCGAGGAACGGCCGCACCTCGGACCGCCCGAAATAGACGTTGCGTCCACCGAGCCGGACGCCGAGCGCGCCGGCCATCGCCGCCTCGCACTGGCCGGCGTTCGGGCTCGGGTGGTCGTTGCGGTCGCGCCGCCACACCCGCCAGGCACGGTCCCGGTCGCCGTGCGCGACCGGCGCCAGCGCGACGGTCAGCAGCCCGGTCAGCCGGGCCGGCACCAGGTTGAGCAGGTCGTCCAGGCGGGCGGCCGGGGTGCCGAACCGGGCGTAGCGCGGCGAGCGGTGCCCGACCATGGCGTCGAGGGTGTTCGCCGCCCGGTAGCCGAGCAGGCCGGGCAGGCCCCCCACCGCGCCCCAGAGCAGCGGGGCGACCACCGCGTCGGAGGTGTTCTCGGCGACCGACTCCACGGTGGCCCGGGCCAGTTCCGGCTCGTCCAGGGTCGACGGGTCCCGCCCGCACAGGTGGCCGAGCCGCTGCCGCGCGGCCGGCAGGTCGCCGGCGCGCAGCGCCTGGCCCATCACCTCGGCCTCGTGGCGCAGCGTCCGGCCGCCCAGCACCGTCCAGGTCCCGGCCGCGACCAGCGCCGCCCGGGCGAGCGGCCGACGTCGGGTGGCCAGCGTGGCGGCCGCGCCGAGCAGCACCGGCACGCCGACAGCCAGCGCGGTGAACGCGGCACCGGCCGATCGGTCCGGCCGGTACATGCGCCGTTCCAGGTCCCCGGCGACCCGGCCGAAGCCGGCCACCGGGTGCCAGCGACGCGGGTCGCCGAGCAGCCTGTCCAGCGCGTACCCCGCCACGAGTCCCGCCGCGTTCGCCACCGGCGCCGCCTGCCGCACGCGCACCACCTCCGGCCGGCCAGCCTAGACGAGGTAGCTGCGGGGACCAGCCCGGCCGCACCCCGCTGGCACGCGAGGGTGACGCCAGCGGTGCCGGCGGGGGACGAGCCCGGCCGCACCCCGCCGGCACGCGGGGTGACGCCAGCGGTGCCGTCGCCACCCCACCCCCCGTCGCGCCGGTCGCCGGGCCGGTCACACCGGCTGCGGCACCCGCCCTCGGCCTCGGCGGCCACGCCCGCCCGTCGCGGCGCTCGCCGGGGACTCGTCGGGCTCCGGGTCCAACTCGCCGTCCCCGCCGTCGGGTTCGCCGGGCAGCGGCCCCAGGTCGTCGGTGCCGCCCGCCAGGTCGTCACCGCCGGTCGGCCGCTCCAGGCCCACGGCCGCTCGGTCCCCCGCCGCAGGGGCGAACGGGCCCTCGTCGCCGTCCAGGCCGGCGAAGCCGACCGGCTCGTCGAGGGTGGTCCGGGCGGCCGGGTCGTGGCCGGCGCGAGCGGCGTCGAAGTCCGGCAGCTCGAAGTCGTCGTCGAGCGGACGGTCGTCGGGCAGAGCCGGGGCCTGCCCGTGCGGCACCGGCTCGGTCGGCTCGCCGTGCACGCGGCTCTCCGCCTCGGCGTCCTCGACGGTGCTGGTCGTCATGCTCGGGCGGTTGCGCAGGAACCGGGCCCGACCGCGGGACAGGTCGTGGCCGACGGCCACCGCCTCCAGCTCGTAGAGGGTGCGGTGGTTGCCGGCGTCGTCGGTCCAGTCGCGGGTGTAGAGCCGGCCGCAGACCACCACCGGGTCGCCGACCATCACCGAGGCGGCCACCCCCTCGGCGAGCTTCCGCCAGCAGTTCACGCGGACCCGCAGGCTGTTGCCGTCGACCCACCGGCCGCTGTCGCGGTCGAGCCGGCGGGCGGTCGAGGCGACCTTGAAGTTGGCCACCAGGGTGTTGCTCTGGGTGGTGCGTCGCCACTCCGGCGTGGTCAGCACATTGCCGACGATCGTGACGTAGGTGTCGAACATCGTCCCTCCAGGGGATCCGGGGCTTGCCATCGCGAGTCGACTCGGGCCGAGCCTGGCCCGCCCCAGCAGCACCGCGCCACCGTCGCCCGCCGGCCTGTGGACGGCGCGGCCACCTGTGGAGAACGCCCTGATCAAGCTCACATCTGCTAGCTCCGCGGTGGCGGTTCCAGATCCGCGAGGACTGGGTATGGATTTGATCAACCGCAACACCGAGCAAGGGGGGCACCGCCCATGATGACGACCACCACCGGCCCGACCCGCGTCCCTGGTCAGGTGCAGCGATGAGCGCCGTGACCAACCCGGCCACCGTGGCGGAGTGTCTGCGGGTCGGCGCCGGGTTCTCCCAGGGCGACCGGAACTGGATCGTGGAGCAGTTCGCCACGCTGGACGCCCGGCTGGCCGCGTTCCATGCCGACGCCACCGAGCTGGAGGTGTCGGTCAAGGACCGGGAAGCCCGCGGGCAGAAGGTCACCCTGGAGTGCTGGATCGCGGGCCGGCAGAAGATCGTCACCACCTCCGGCGAGGAGGACCTGCGGGCCGCGCTCAACGACGCCCGCGATGACCTGCGCCGGCGGTTGAACGACGCGAAGACCCGGCAGGAGCCGCGGCACAACAAGCACGTACGCGAAATGGGGCAGCCGGCGGCCGAGCCGGCCACCGCCGACCCGGAGCGCGCGGACGCCGAGACCGCCTGAGCCGTACGCCCGTGGCCCCCGCCGCCAGGTGCGGCCGGACGGGGGCCATGGCGCCGGCGGCCGTGAGGGCTACCGCCCGGTAGCTTGTCGGCGTACCGTCGCGTTCGTGGAACCGGACGTGCTGGGGCCGCCCTACGAGCGGCAGACGATCGACCTGGGCACCGACGACGAGGGGCCGGTGGTCGCCACTCTGGTCCGGCGGCGCGCCGAGCGGCCCACCGGGCGGGCCGTGCTCTACGTGCACGGCTTCGTGGACTACTTCTTCCAGACCCACCTGGCCGACTTCTACGCCGAGCGGGGCTGGGACTTCTACGCCCTCGACCTGCGCAAGTACGGCCGCAGCCTACTCGCCCACCAGACCCCGAACTTCTGCCGCGACCTCGCCGACTACTTCCCCGAGCTGGACGCCGCAGCGGAGATCATCCGTACCGACCACGGGCACGACACCCTGCTCGCCATGGGGCACAGCACCGGTGGCCTGATCATCTCGCTCTGGGCCCACGCCCGACGCGACGCCGGTGTGGTCGACGGCATCTTCCTCAACAGCCCGTTCTTCGATCTCAACGCCCCCTGGGCGGTGCGGCGACCCCTCGCGGCCGCCGTCTCCCGGCTGGGCCGCCGGGCGCCGCAGCGGGTCATCCCATTCGGCCTGGGCACGGTGTACGGCGAAAGCATCCACGCCGACCACCGCGGCGAGTGGAGCTACGACCTGGCCTGGAAGCCGCTCGCCGGGTTCCCCGTCCGGGCCGGCTGGCTGAACGCGATCCGCACCGCGCAGCGGCAACTGCGGGCCGGGCTGGAGATCCCGGTGCCGGTGCTGCTCGCCTGCTCGACCCGGTCGTTCAAGGGCAAGCGGTGGCACGAGTCGGCCGGGCTCGCCGACGCCGTTTTGGACGTCGAGCACATGGTCCGCTACGCGCCCCGCCTAGGCCGGCACGTGACCCTGGCCCGCTTCGACGGCGGCATGCACGACCTCACCCTCTCCGGCCCGGCCGTACGGGAGAAGGTCTTCACCGAGGTCGGCCGGTGGGCCGAGGCGTTCCTCGGCGCCGGCCCGACACCGGCCGAACCCCAGCCGGCCGAGCCGGTGACCGTTGCGACGCCGGGTAGCCGGCGCCCGACGGCGGAGGCCGACCCGGCCGGCGCGACGGCTCCCGGCAACTGACCGACGTACCCCGGGTTATTGCTCGGCCCCGACCCGGCGGGGCTCAGGCGTCGCCGACCGTCAAGACGAGGCGCGGCTCAGGCGTCGCCGACCGTCGGGAGAGCCGCCCGGATCCGGTCGAAGGTCGCCACCGGGTGACCGTCCGAACCCGGCAGCACCAGGCCCAGGCAGTGCAGGGCAAGCTCGCCGTCGGCGTCCGCCTGCACGCCGAAGACCGGCGCACCGACGTACCCGGGCGGCAGATCGGCGGTGATCCGGACCGTGCCGTCCGCGCGGACCACCCGCTCGATCGCCACCTCCAGCGGCCGCGACCCGTCCTCCCGGACGCCGTGGGCGAGCACGAAGGCCGAGCCCGGCTCGGCGCTGAGCCGCGCGATAACCTCGGCGTCGGCCGCGATGGCGTCGACCACCTCCTGGGTCCGCCACGCCCAGCCGCCCTCGCCCGCCTGCCGGTGCAGGTCGGCGGTGGGCAGGACGGCCACCCCAGCCTCCGGACGGCGGACCCAACCGCCCTCACCCAGGGTGACCGACACGGAGGCCGGGGCGACGCCGGCAGGCTCGGTGACGCTCGCCCGCAGACCGATCTCGCCCGGTGCCACGCCGGCCAGCGCGTCGGCCGTCAGCAGGTACTCCCCGGTCGCGTCCCGGAAGAGCACCGCCGTGCCGTCACCGCCGTCGCGGTCGGCCTCGCCGGTTCGGCGGTACGGCAGGATGGCCCGGCCGACGATCTGGCAGAGCTCGTAGGCCACGTCGTTCTCGGCGTCGGGATCAAGCAGCACGTGGCCGAGGGTACGTGGTCTCCCCCGCCGGTCCTGCGGGCTGGCCGGGTCCGGCTCCTGCAGTTCCGGCGCTGGTCACGATCGGTCCTGGGCGATCGGATGAGCTGGAAATCCGATGCCCGCCGACCGTGGTCCGTGCGAACCTGATCGGCGGCACCGGCCGACACCCGTTGCGTCGATCCGCCGGAGGACGGCGGTACCCTCTTGGCGCAACACCCACGCGCGCGCCCGTAGCTCAGCGGATAGAGCAGGGGACTTCTAATCCCAAGGCCGCAGGTTCGAATCCTGCCGGGCGCACCTACATCACCGCAGGTCGACGGCTTGGCGATGCTCAGCCACCGGGTTCACTACGGCCCCCGTACAGCCATTCGTACACCCAACTCGGCCGAAGATCCGCCCTCGTCGGCCGTGATCTTCGCCCTTCCAAACGAACGGTGCGGTGGACCACTCAGAGGGACTGGTCCCTCGTGACACGATCGCCAGGCGCGCCGAACTGCACTACGGGGACCCCATGCGTCCGTGTCCTACAGCCGAGCCCGCCCGCTGACGCCGATGCTGCCCAACGACAACGGTGAGCTGACGAAGAGGCAGTGCGGCTCTGTGTGGCAGAGGAGGTCGTCACGTTGACCAGGTATGTGATCGGGCCGGAGGTCGCGCTTCGACTGGCCCGGGACGAAGCAGTGATCTCCGCCGAGCACCAGATCGTGGCGCCGACGCTGCTCCGCTCGCAGTTGCTGTCGTTGCTGTATCAGGCTGTCCGGCGCGGTGAGATGTCCAGGAAGGACGCCGACCACGCGCTCGACTACGTACGAGGGCTGCGGATCCGGCTGCTCGGTGACCGTGTCCTGCAGAGCGTCGCCTGGAAGATCGCCGATCAGCTCGGCTGGCCCGACACGTTCACCGCCGAGTACGTCGCCCTGACCCAACTCCAGGCCGACGCGTTCATCACGCTTGACACGCAGCTCGCCGAGGCCGTGCAGAAGCTGGTCACGACAGCACCCATCGAGGCCCTGACCTGAGCACGCCCGCTGGTGCGATCCCTCGCCGTCGCGGCCGAGCCAGAGTGTTAGCCGGTGGCCTGGTCGAGGCAATGCCCGGTCAACAGCCCGTCCGGCACCCAGCGACGTCAGCGCTCCAGCGGGAGCCGGTAGACGGAGACATGCGAACGCGAGTCCGCGGTGAACTCGGCCCCGGCCCAGTCGGCGTGCCGGGATTCCAGCTGGAACCCGGCCAGTTGGGCCATCAGGTCGAGTTCGGCCGGCCAGATGTAGCGGTGCGGGCTGCGGGTCAGTCGAGCCTGCCGGCTCTCGTCGAACCGGAAGTGGTGCGACACGACGTGCTGGCGCAGCGTGTCGTAGGTGTCCAGGCCGATGTAGCCGGGATCGCTGTGCCAGACGACCGCCGACTGGCCGGGCGGGAGCTTGCGCAGCTCCGGTACCCACAGCTCGATCACGAATCGGCCGCCCGGAGTGAGGTGGCGGGCGGCGTTGCGGAAGCACTCGACCTGTTCGGCCTGGGTGAGCAGGTTGGAGATGGTGTTGTAGACGAGGTAGACGACGGAGTAGTCACCCGGGGCGGAGGCGGTCGCCATGTCGCCGACGACCACCGGGATCGTCGCCTCGTCCACCTTCGAGCGCAGCTGGTCGATCATCGGGAGTGACAACTCGATGCCGGTGACCGGGACCCCGCGCTCGGCGAGCGGTACGGCCACCCGTCCGGTGCCGATGGCGAATTCGAGGGCCCGCCCGTCGCCCGCGAACTCGGCGAGCCGGTCCACGGTCGGCCCGAGGACTTCGGGCGAGAACATCCCGTCGCCCGGCGTGTCATAGCGCTGTGCGGCATCGACGTCCCAGATCTGCTCCTGCTCCACGCCGACCACCATCGACCCGACATTCCACTTTGTCGAACCGTTTATCGCCCGGCGAGGCTCGGGACGAGGGGGCCCGGCGGCCGGGCAGCGGGCGTGACGCGGCTGTGGCAGGGTGCGGGGCAGCCACCCGCCCGAGACCTGACCGGAGTGTGACGGCATGGCGCACATCGACCTGGGCGTCGACGAGCAGCGATTCCCCGGCGTCACCGGCCTGATGCGGTACCGGCCGGAGACGGCCGGGCCACTCAACACGCTGGTCGAGGTGCTGCTACGCGCCGAGCCGCACCCGCTGAGCCGGGGCGAGCGCGAGCTCGTCGCCGCCTACGTCTCCGGCCTGAACGAGTGCGACTTCTGCTCGTCGGGGCACTCGGCGACAGCCGCGGCCCAGCTGGACGGCGGGATGACGCTGGTCGAGCAGGTCCGGGTCGACCTGGAGCACGCTCCGATCTCCGGCAAGCTGCGCGCGCTGCTGCGCATCGCCGCCGCCGTGCAGCAGGACGGCCGGAAGGTGACCGCCGAGCTGGTCGAGGTGGCGCGTGCCGCGGGCGCCACCGACCTGGAGATCCACGACGTCGTGCTGATCGCCGCCACCTTCTGCATGGTCAACCGCTACGTCAACGGCCTGGCCACCCTCACCCCCACCGACCCCCAGGCCTACACCGCGATAGCCCACCGAATCCTCACCCACGGCTACACCCCCTAACCCCACCCACCCCGTAGCCCGCCACCCGGTCGGTCATGAAGTTGTTGTCAGCAGCCTCGGCGTGTCCGGACAACAACTTCATGATCAACAAGAAGGGTGGGGTCAGGTGAGGAGGTCGGTCAGGGTGCGGTCCGCCTGGGCGAGTGACGGGCCACCGGCGGTCGGCAGGACCAGCACCCGCTGGCAGCCGTCGAGCTCCACGTACACCTCGACCCCGGCGGTGCGCGCCGGGCGCAGCAGCGCGAACCGGCCGGCCGGCGTGGCGCACGCCGCCGCCGGCCCGCTCGCCGCCAGCGCGCGAGCCACCGTCGCCCACCGCTCGGGCGGCAGCACCCGGCCGTACGCGAACTCGCCGGCCGGCTTGGCGCCGCCCTGTTCGCGCGCGGGGACCCGGTAGACGCAGAGCCGCACGGCGACGTCGGCGGCGATCGGCGGCCGGCCACCCGCCCGCGCCGGTGATGGTCCGACCGAGGAGGCCTGCGTCGGCGGCGACCCGGCCGAGGGCGCCCGCGTCGGTGACGGCCCCGAGGCAGACTGCACCGCGACCATGTCCGACCACTGCTGGGCGCAGCCCGCGGCGGCTGCCTCCGCCGACTCGATCTCGCGGACGGCGCGCGTCGAGACGGTGGTCAGCCGCAGCCCGCCGAGCGCCGCGCGGACCTCGGCCCGGGGCTTGCCACAGCCGTCGGCCGGAACACCGGGGCGCAGCCAACCGCCCTGTTCATTGACCAGCGCGAGCCAGGGCGGGAGGACCAGATCAGCCGTGCACGGACCGCGGGCCGGTGGTTCGTCGGGCAGCCGCAGCGCGGCGACGAGCGCGGCCACCTCGTCCGCCCGCCGCTCGGTCACCACCAGGTCCTGCCCGCCGCCGGGACGCTGCCGCGCCTCCTGACCGCAGAGGACGGCGGCGACCGGGGTGAAGGTGTCGCCGAGCAGCGGCAGGCCCGTGGCCGCACCGGGCACCGGTAGGCCGGCGCCGACCTCGGGGGCGGCGGACGCGCAGGAGGTCCACCGCTCGACGATCCGCGGCGGGCCGCCGTCGCGGGCTGGAGGGCCGGGCGACCCGGACGGTACGCAACCGGCGATCGCGACGCCGACCACCGCGATCGCCGCCGCCGTCAAGCCACCCGACCCCCCGCTCACCACGTTCATCGGACGCGGCGTCGGCCCGCCCGGTTCCGCCCGCCCGCCGCCGCCCGGTCACGGCGGCAGCCCGCGGACTGGCGTGGTCCGGCGGGATGACGATCGACATGCGGTAACCGTCCGACAGCGACCACCGACGGCCCGGCCTGCGTCGACACAACCGCCGTTCACCCAACGGCAATACGTCGCACACACTGTGTGACTACGCGCCCGAGCCCGTGTTATTCTCCGTTGTCGATCTATGCCCGCAGGGACCGGACCGGGTCCTTGTCGGAAGGACGCTTCTCCCCATGCCGGCCGTTCCTGTTCGGACCGCGCCGCCCGCCGTGCTGGACAGCCCGGCCGGCGGCGCGCTCAACCTCATCTTCACCACGCTGCCGGCGGTGCTGCGACTGACCTGCGGGCTGGTCGCCGCCGTGGTGGCCCTCTCGGTCCGGACACCGCCGGTGCAGACGGCCCTGCTGCTGCCCACCGTCGCGGTGCTGACCGCCTGGTCGCTCTGGTACGCCGCACGCACCCTGCACGGCGGGGTGACGCCGTCACTCGTGGCCGGTGACGTCGCGCTCACCACCGCGGCCTGTCTGCTCATTCCCCAGCTGGTGGCGCCCGAGGTGCTTCCGGGCGAGGGAAGCTGGATCGCGGTGCTGGCCAGCACAACGGTGATCAACGCCCAGGTCACCGCGCCGGCTCGGTGGTCGATCTCGGCCGGTCTGCTGGTCACCGCCGGCTACGCCACCGGCGCCCACGCGGCCGGCAACCCACGGGAGGCCACCGCGCACGCGGCGACGCTGCTGGTCCAGACCGGTTGCACGGCGATGATGAGCGCGGTGATGCGGCGCCGGATCTCGCGCGCCGACCGGAGCTTCGCCGAACACCAACGGCTGGCCCGGGAGGCGTTGCTGGCCCGCACCGCCCGGGAATCCGAGCGCCGGCAGAACCGCGACCTGCACGACACCGTGCTCGGCACGCTGACCATGATCGGGCTAGGCGCCGTCTCCGGTCCGTCCGTGGCGCTGCGTGAGCGGTGCGCCGCCGACCTGCGTACCCTCACCGCCCTGGCCGACGCCCGGGGGGTGCCCGGCGACGGGCCGGTGGCGCTGGACGACCGACTGCGGGCGGTCCGCGACCGGCTGCCGGAGCTGCCGGTGACACTTGAACTGGCCGCGTGCGCGGCGCCCGCGGCGGTGGCGGACGCGGTCACGGCCAGCGTCTACGCCGCGCTGTCCAACGTGGCCCGCCACGCACCAGGCGCGACGGCCGAGCTGCGGCTGGCCCGGGACGCCCGCGGCGTCGTGGTCGAGGTGATCGACGACGGTCCCGGCTTCGACCCGGCCACCGTCCTGCCGCACCGGTACGGGCTGCGCGAGTCGGTGCGCGGCCGGATGGCGGCGATCGGCGGCAGTGCCCGGATCGACTCCGCGCCCGGCGCCGGCACCCGGATCCGGCTGGAGTGGCCCGGTGTCGGCTGAGCTGAACGCCGCCGCCCGCACTCCGACCCGCGACGGGCGACCGGGCACACCGGCGGCGGGCCGCACGGGTGGCCCCACGGCCGACGCGGCCGGGTTGCCGCCGAGGGCGCGTACGCCCGACGACGCCCCGGGCCACCACCCGGCGGGTCCGGTCGGGGCTGGCCAGGCGGCGGCCGCCGTGGCGCGCGCCTCGGACCGCGGCGCGCGGATAGCGGCGGTAGCCATCGCCCTGGCGTGGCACACCGCGATCGCCCTGCCGGCGGTGCTGGGCGCCCAGGCGCAGCTGGCGGCGCCCGAGGTGGTGCTCGCCGGCTGGGTGGTCGTGGCGGCGGCCGGCGTGCTGGCCGGGATCCGGCTGCTGCACGGCCAGCCGCTGCCGGCGTGGCCGCTGGCCGGGCTGCTGCTCGTGGTCGACGCGACGGTCTTCGCCGCCGCCGGCGAACGGCAGCTCTTCACCGCGGCCAACTGGGTGTGGGGCACCCTCGGTTGGTTCCTCGTGCTCGCGGTCTGGGGCCGGCGGGTGGCCGGGCTCTTCACCCTGCTGGCCGCGCACTCGCTGATCGCGCTGGTGGCGGTCGTCGGATACGGCGCGACCGAGCCCGCCGACCTGGCCCGCTTCGCGATGTACGTGTACGGCACGTCGTCGCTGCCGGTGGCGGTCTTCGTGGGCAGCACGGCGATCGCGGCGCTGGCCCGGGACCGGGCCGCCACCGCCGCGGCCACCCACGCGATGACCGCCGAGCGGGACGCGGCCGAGCGGGCCCGCCGTGACCGACGGGACCAGCTGGCCCTGGTCAGCGGCGCCGCGGAGGCGGTACTCGCGGAGCTGGCCGACGGTCGCGCCGACCCGGCCGACCCGGCCGTGCAGCGGCGTGCGGTGCTGGCCGCCGCCCGGCTGCGGCGGCTGATCGCCGAGGCCGACGACGTGCCCGATCCGCTGCTGCACGAGTTGCGCGCCGCGGCGGACCTGGCCGAGCGGAACGGGCTGCCGATCGACCTGGTGATCATCGGTACGCCGCCGCCACTGCCGGTACGGATCCGCCGGCGGCTCGCCGACCCGCTCACCGCCAACCTGGCCGACGCGGACGGCTGGGCCCGGATGACGGTGGTCTCCGGCCCGGACGAGGTGGTGGTCAGCCTGGTCACCCCGGACCGGGACGGCCCGGACACGACGGGGCCACCGACCGGCTACGGGGACGGCGAGGAGGACGACGGTCGGGTGGAGCGGCTCTACGAGCGGGACGGGGAAATCAGATGGGCGCAGACCCGGTGGCGGAGATGAGCGCCCAGCGGCCGATCGGGGTGGCCATCGTGGACGATCACCCGGTGGTGGTCGAGGGTGTACGCGCCTGGCTCGCCACCGAGCCCCGGCTGACCGTGCTGGCCACCGGCGACGACCCGGACGAGGTGCTGCGGGCCGCGCCGGACGCCGACGTCGTCCTGCTCGACCTGCGGCTGCACGGCCGGATGGCGCTGGACAAGCTGGCCGAGCTGAGCGCGGCCGGCCGCCGGGTGGTGGTCTATTCCGAGCACACCGACCCGGAGACGATGCTCGCGGCGCTGGACGCCGGCGCGGTCGCCTTCCTCGCCAAGCACGAGGGCCGGGAGCACTGCGTGGACACGGTGCTCGCCGCGGCGAGCGACCGCCCGTACGTGCCGCCGGCGCTGGCCGGCGCGATGGTCGGTGACCCGCGCCCGGACCGGCCGGTCCTCTCCGACAAGGAGCGCGAGGCCCTGCTGCTCTGGTTCCAGTCGATGTCGAAGGCGTCGGTGGCCCGCCGGATGCGGATCAGCGAACACACGGTCAAGCAGTACGTCGACCGGGCGCGGATCAAGTACACCCGAGCCGGGCGGCCGGCCGCCACGAAGGCGGCACTGTTGGCCCGGGCGATCGAGGACGGCCTAGTCCGACCGGAGGAGATCGGCATCTACCGGTCACAGGCGAGCTACGACCGGCCGACCCCCTAACGGGTGTCATGACATCTGGGCTGCTGATCCGCCACCCTCGACGGTGACATCAGCTGCCCGGGAGGTCGTGACTATGCACGGTGACGCGTCCCCCTTCTTCATCGGTCCACACCGCTTCGACGCGCTGGACGATGAGGTGGGACCGGTGCTCGACCGTCGGTACGAGCTGGTGCCGGTGGCTGGCGAGCAGCTGCTCTGGCGGCATCGGCTGCTGGTGGCGGGGCATCTGCTCGGCCCGAGCGAGACCCGGCGGGCATGGGCGCTGCCCGGGTCGGTGTCGGTGACCGTCACCGACCAGCGGATCGTCTGGGTGGGCGAGGGATCGCAGCTGGCGGTGGTGGCCGGCGGGCGGGCGGACGGCACGATCTGGCAGCGTCCGCCCGCCCGGCAGGCCGGCCTGGTGAGCGGGCAGATCCGCTGGCAGTGGCCGTCCCGACTGGAGCTGCTGCCAGCCCGGGCCGAGCACCCGGCGCAGCTGCTGATCGTCTGCGACGCGTTGCGGACCATCCAGCAGCCGGCGCTCGCCCTCAGCGGGCCGGCCGACGAGATCGTGGAGCTTGCCCGCCGGGTGTGCCGGACCGTGGCGGCCTTCCGGCTGACCCGCCCGCACCTGGTCGACCTGTCAGCTCAGGAGCGGGACGTGCTGGCGCTGCGGTCGCACGCCGCGCTGATCGCCGGGGACGCCCGGATCACCCTGCCCGGGTCGCTGCCGGTGGAGTTCCGCTCCCGGGACGACTACTACCGGCGTGCCGTGGCACCCGAGCATCCCGGGCCCGCAGGCGACGCAGCATCCGGGCATCGGTGAAGCCGACGGTCCGGGCGGCCGCGTCCATGGTCGTGCCGTGCCCGATCAGGTGTTCGGCGCGCTCGACCCGCAGCAACTGCTGGTAACCGAGCGGGGTGAGGCCGGTCGTCCGGCGGAACAGCCGGGTCAGGGTCCGTTCGGCGACGCCGCCGGCGGCGGCCAGCTCCGCCAACGGCAGCGGCTCGGCGAAGCGGCTGTCGATCAGATCCTGCACCCGGTGCACCGCGTCGGAAAGGTGCGACCGGTACCGCATCATCGCGCTCGCCTGCTGCTCGTGGCCGTTGCGCCGGGCGTACACCACCATGGTGCGGGCGATCGCGGCGGCGGCGGCCGGGCCGTGCCGGGTGGCCACCAGGTGCAGCGCCACGTCGATCCCGCTGGCGATGCCGGCCGAGGTGACCACCCGGTCGTCGACCACATAGAGCACGTCGCGGACCACCCGGGCGGCCGGGTGCCGCCGGGCCAGGTCGTCCTGCACCTCGTGGTGGGTGGTGCAGCGCCGCCCGTCGAGCAGCCCGGCCCGGCCGAGGGCGTACGCGCCGGCGCAGACGCTGGCCACGGTGCCCCCGCTCGCGTGGTGGGCGGCAAGCCGCCGCAGGTCGTCGACCCCGACCGGCCCGTGCGGCGGGTGCGCGCGGGGTCGCCACCCGGGCACCACCACCAGGTCGTCCGGAGTCAGCTCGGGCCACGCGGTGTCCGCGACCAGCGGTACGCCCTGGACGCTGGGCACCTGGTTCCGCTCGGCCACGTAGTGCAGTTGGTAGTCGTGGCCGAGGTCGGCGGCGGCGGAGAAGACCTGGGCCGGCCCGGCGAGGTCCAGCAGGTGCAGCTGCGGGACCAGCAGGAAGACGACCCGGGCCACGGTCAGCTCCGGGTGCCGGCGAGCGTCGAGCCGGTCACCTCGTCCACCGTGCGTACGGTGGCGAACCGGCCGGCGAGGGCGTACTCGGTGCGGGTGATGATCTCCTCGGTCGACAGGGTGCGCGGGTCGGCGAGGATCTCCGCGAGCGTGGCGGTCTCCGGCAGTTCCCGGTGCGGGATCGGGAAGGTCAGCGTCGCGTCGGTCACGAAGGTCATCCGGTAGCCGAGGTCGGCGCCGACCCGGGTGGTGGTCTCGACGCACTGCTCGGTGCGGATGCCGCAGACCGTGAGGTCGCGGATGCCGGCCAGGGTGAGCACCTGCTGGAGGTTGGTGGTGGTGAAGGCGTTGTGCGCGGTCTTGACCAACGTCGGCTCCCCCTCGGCCGGCGTCAGGCCGTCGATCAGCCGGACGTGCCCGCTGGCCGGGTCGAACACCCCACCGGTGCCGGGCTCGGCGTGCAGGACCCAGACCACCAGGTCGCCGCGGTCGCGCGCGGCGGTCACCAGCCGGTCGACCTGACCGACGATGTCGGGGTGGGAGCCGTGGGCCCAGATCGGGCGCTGGCGGAAGGACTCCTGGACGTCGATCACGACGAGGGCAGCTCTGTTCATGGCAATGATCCTGACCGGGCACGAGCCGCGAGGGCAGACACCATCATGCCCGGATGCGGAACGATCCGGCCACGCCCCGGGTCGGTCAGCTCGGCGGCCGAGCGGCGACCCTGGCCGGCCCCACCTCCGGGTCGCTTCAGTTTCGCCCGGCGCGGTCCAGTTCGAGGGCCTCGGCCGGGGTGGGGGCCGTCCCGCCCAGGTGCGCGGGCTGCCACCAGCGGTCCGTCGGGCCGGTGGGCGCGTGCGGGTACTCCCGCTGCGCCCGGTCGACGAGGGCGGTGAGCCGCTCCCGCAGCGCGAGCGTCATCGCCGCGGCGTCCGGCCAGTCGGCCGGCTGCATCGGCTCGCCGATCAGGATGGTGACGGGGGTGTGCCGGCGGGTCAGGGTGCGTGGGCGCCCCTTGGTCCAGAGCCGCTGGGTGCCCCAGATCGCCACCGGCAGCACCGGCACCCCGGCCTCACGGGCCATCCGGGTGGTGCCGCTCTTGAGGTCCTTGACGGTGAACGAACGGCTGATCGTGGCCTCGGGGAAGACGCCGACGACCTCGCCGCGGCGCAGCGCGTCCACCGCCGTGGCGTACGAGCCCGCGCCTGCCTCCCGGTCGACCGGGATGTGGCGCATGCCGCGCATCAGCGGGCCGGAGATCTTGTGCGCGAAGACCGACTGCTTGGCCATGAACCGGACCAGTCGGCGGGACTCCAGCGCCCCGAGGCCGCAGAAGATGAAGTCCAGGTAGCTCACGTGGTTGCTGGCCAACACCGCTCCCCCGGAGCGGGGGACGTGGTGGGCGCCGTCAACGCTGATCTTCAGGTCGAGGACCCGGAACATCGTCTTGGCGGTGGCGATCACGGGCGGGTACACGAGCTCCGGCATCCGCAGAATCTACCCTCCCCCGCTGAATCCAACCTGGGAGCGGATCGACGGCGCTTGGCGGAGCCCAGGTCAAATTTTTCTGCCGACGGCGGACTTCTTTGGCCGTTCACGGCCCCGGACCGCACGATGGCGGAATGACTGAACGGGGTGTGCTGCTCTGGATCCACGGCGGCGGTTGGCGGGCCCGGGCAACCGAGGACGGCGGTGCGCTCGCCGGGCTGGGGCTGCGGGTGGTGCAGGCCGACTATCGACTGGTGCCCGAGGCGCGCTGGCCGGCCCAGCTCGACGACGTACGCGCCGCGGCTCGCCGGGCCCGGGCCGCGTCGGACGGCCTACCGCTGCTGGTCGGCGGCGACTCGGCCGGCGCTATGCTCGCCCTGCACCTGGCGTTGCGCGGGGTCGACCGGCCGGACGACGTGGCCGGCGTGCTGGCCTACTGGCCGCCGGTCGACCCGCTCGCCATGGACTGGAAGCGGCTGCGGGCTGGCGACGACCCATGGGAAGGCCTGCTGGGGCATCCGCCGACCCCAGGTGACCCGGTCACCACCGACGCCACCGTCGCCACCCACGCCGGCAATGGCGTACCGGTGCTGCTGGTGCAGGGCGCGGACGACCGATCGGTGCCGGCGTCGCAGACCGTCACGCTCACCGGCCAGCTACTGGCCGCCGGGCATCCGGTGCACAGCTGGCTGACCCACGGCGGCCACGCGCTGCCGTTGGACCGGCCGGACCTGTGGGCGGCGGCCGCCGCGTTCCTCGACACCGTCCTGTCGACCGGCTGACGGACGCCGCCCTCCTCCGGCGGACGTCAGTCGGCCAGCTTGTGCAGGTCCAGCCGGCCTCGGGCGAAGGCGTCCACCCGACCCCACCGGCCGGGGATGTCCAGCACCTCGATCCGGCCCATGCCCACCGGCAGTCGCGGCTCGACCGAGAGATGCCCCTCGTGCGGCTCCAGCCCGAGCATGGTGCGCAGCAGCAGCAGCGGCGTACCCGTCGACCAGGCCTGCGGGCTGCACGCCGTCGGGTACTCCACCGGGAACTTGGTCAACTCCCGCTGGTAGCCGCCGAACGCCTCGGGCAGCCGGCCGTCGAAGTAGGTGGCCGCGTCGAGGATGCCGTTGGCGATGGTGGCCGCCTCCTCCGCGAAGCCGTACCGGCGCAGGCCCCAGGCGATGAACGAATTGTCGAACGGCCAGATCGTGCCGTTGTGGTAGCCGATCGGGTTGTAGCGGATCTCTCCCTCGGCGAGCGTCCGCACCCCCCAGCCGGAGAAGAGCCGCGGGCCGACCAGGTGGTGGGCGATCTTCTCGGCCCGGTCGTGGTCGACGATGCCGCTCCACAACAGGTGGCCGATGTTGGAGCTGAGCACGTCGCACTGGCGTCCGTCCGGGTCGAGCGCGAGGGCGAAGTACTCGCCGTCCGCCACCCACCAGTCCCGGTTGAAGCGCTGCTTGAGCTCCGCCGCCTCCCGCTCCAACTGTTCGGCGAAGGCCGGGTCGTTCCAGAACTGCCGGGCCAGCCGGGCCGCGCGCATCTTCGCGTCGTACGCGTAGCCCTGCACCTCACAGGTGGCCCGGGGAAACGGCGGCAGCCGCCCGTCGGAGTAGGAGATCGAGTCCCAGGAGTCCTTCCAGCACTGGTTCTCCAGGCCGGTGTCGGTGTTACGCCGCTCGTACCAGATGTAGCCGTTGCCGACCAGGTCGGCGTAGTCGTCGATCCACCGCAGCGCGGCCCGCGACTCCTGCTCCAGCTCCATGACCAGCTCGACGTCCCCGCTCCACCTCTCGTACTCGTCGAGCAGCACCAGGAACAGGGGGGTCGCGTCCACCGAGCCGTAGTACGGGGAGTGCGGCTGCTCCTCGAACGCGGCCGTCTCGCCGTAGCGCATCTCGTGCAGGATCCGGCCCGGATCCTCGTCGCGGAAGTCGTCGAACCGGGTGCCCTGCAACGCGGCCAGGATGCGCAGCGTTGTCTTCGACAGCTGCGGGGTGAACGGCAGCGTCTGCAGGCAGGTCAGGATGCTGTCCCGGCCGAACATGGTCATGAACCAGGGCAGGCCGGCGGCGGGCAGGGTCGCCCCGCCGAGCGAGAGTGGCGAGAACCGCAGCGCGGCCAGGTCGATCAGGCTGCGCTTGTACGTCGAGGCGACCCGGCCGTGCTGGCTGTTCACCTTGGGCGCGTCGGCGATCCACTTCTCCAGGTCGTGCTGGAGGGCCAACCGCTCGGTGCCGTGCACCCGCAGGCCCATCCGCAGATCCCGCCCACCCGGCCCCAGTGCCGCGGTGTGCACGTCGATCCGGGTCTCCCACTGCTCGTTCGGTTCCAGGTGGATGGTGTGCGCGAAGCCCTCCCGGTCGTACCGGGCCGGCGCGGACGACGAGATCGTCGTCTCCCGGGTGAAGTTGCCGCGCCGGTAGCCCAGCCGCAGCCGGTCGGATTCGACCTCCGCGTAGATCTCACCCTTCTTGTTCAGGATCTCGTCCTTCACCTGGAACAGGTCGGCGAAGTCCGACCCGGCGTCCATCCGGATCTCCAGGTCGACCGGGTTCTCGTCGTGGTTGAGGATGGTGAGCTGCTCCCGGAAGCTGCCGCCGACCGTCCGCTCCCGGATGATCGACAACTTGGCGTCGGTGTAGTGCGTCGCCATCCCGGGCACCAGGAAGAAGCGCGCCTCGTAGTACTGGAGGTCGTCGTAGGAGAGGGAGTTGAGCCGCTCTCCGTTCACCGTCAGCACCCACTTGGACAGGAAGCGGGTGTCGATGGAGAAGAGCCCGGTCGGCTCGCTCGGCGTCGCCTCGATGTCGCCGGTGTCCTCGGACACCACGAAGGTGTTCCCGTCCAGGATCCGGATCGTGTTGCCAGCTCCCATCACCGCACCTCCCGCTGGAAACGCCGCCGTGGCCCACGGGCGTCCGGGTTGCCGGGGAAGATCCGTTCCACCTGCACCACGAGTCGGGCGTCACCCATCACCGTCATGTCCCCGCGCAGCAACGCCGCGATGCCGTGCTCGCGGCCGGCCGCGATGTCCTCGAACAGTGCCGGGCTGGTTCCGATCACCGTGTCGGCCTCCCGGTCCTCCTGGCTCACCTCCACCCGGCCCCGGTCGATGCGCATCAGCCAGTGCATGGTCCGCGGCCCTTCGTGCAGGTCGACCCGGAGCGAGCCGACGGTCTTGGCCAGCCGGGGCTCGTACCCCTTCCGATCGAGCTCCTCGAAGAACCTCGTGGTCGCGTCCATCATCCGGCCCTCCCCTTCCCGGTCGGTCGCATCCGGTTCCGGCCCGACCGGGGTCTGCGTCCTCCGGACCAGCCGATCGGCGTCGGAGCACGGGTGCCCGCCCGGGGCGCGGTCAACCTCGCCCGGATCGGGTGAGCCGCGACGCGCCCCGGTCGGCCGCGCCGGCGGCGGGACGCCGGGGTCGGAGTCGGGCGGTAGCGTCCGGAAGCACGGGCGGACAAGAGGGAGGCGCGATGGCCGGAAGTCCACCGGACGTCAGCCGCGCGCAGGTGCTCGCCTACCGGGTGGCGGCCCACCAGCTGGACCGGCCGGGACTTCGGCCGGCCGACCTCGCCGTGCTGGGGCTCGGCGTGCAGGACACCCCCTACGGCTCGGCCCGGCTGGCGCTCGCCGCGCGGGGCGCGACCGGACCGGACGACCAGCTGGAGCTGGTCTGGTCCCTGCGCGGGGCCCCGCACCTGCACCGCGGCGCCGCGTTGCCGGCCCTGGCCGCGGCGATCTGGCCGTTGAGCGACGCCGACGCCACCCGCCGGATCAGCGGCCAGATCGGTGCCGGCGCCCGGCTCGGGCTGGCCGCTTTCCGGGCCGCCGCCGAGGCGTTCCGGGCGGTGGTCACGGCGGAGCTGCCGAAGGGCGAGGTGAGTCGCGCGGTCAGCGACCGGATCCCCGCGGAGCTGAGCTACGAGTGCCGGGCGTGCCGGTCCCGGCACATCTCCGGCGCACTTTTCCAGCAGGCGGGGCTGGCCGGTGGGGTACGGCTGGCGGTGTCCGGTCGGGCGGCCCGGCTCGCTCCGCTGCCCGGCTGGTCCGGGCCACCGGCCGGGGCGGCCGGCACCGCCGATCTGGTCGCCACCTACCTGCGACTGCTCGGCCCCGCCACGCCGGCCGATGCCGCCGGCTTCCTCGGTACCACCGCCACCGAGCTGCGCGCGGTCTGGCCCGCCGGGCTGGCCGAGGTCCGCGTCGACGGGCGGGCGGCCTGGCTGCCGGCCGACCGGCTCGACGCGCTCACCGGGGCGCAGCCGGCCGGACTGGTACGGCTGCTGCCCCCAGGCGACCCATACCTGGCCGCCCGTGACCGCGACCTGCTCGTTCCGCAGCGAGCCCACCAGCAACAACTGTGGCGCGTCATCGGCAACCCCGGGGCGCTGCTGGTCGACGGCGAGGTCGCCGGCACCTGGCGGTCCCGGCAGGCGGCCCGGGGGCGGCTGGAGGTGACCGTCACCCCGTTCGGCGTGCTGCCGGCGCGAGTCACCCGGGCGATCGACGCGGAGGCGGCCACGGTGGCGGACGCCCGCGGCGCGACGAATCTGCGGGTACACGTCGAGGCGGCATGAGAAGCCGGCTCCCCGGAGATCCGGGGAGCCGGCGCACGCCCGCGGCGGACGGTCAGTTGTTCGGGTCGTCGGCGCTGATGTCGGCGAGCACCGACTGCGGTTCGCGCTCGACGGCGAGATCGCCCATCGACACCAGGCCGATCAGGCGCCCCTCCTCGACGACCGGCAACCGTCGTACCGCGTAGGTACGCATCAGGTCGGCGGCGGCCACCGCGTCGTCGTACTGGCTCACCGTGATCACGTCCTTGCTGGTGATCTGGTTGAGCCGGGTGGAGCTGGGGTCCATGTTCTCCGCCACGGCGCGGACCGTGATGTCCCGGTCCGTCACGATGCCGACCACGTTGTCGCCGTCGGTCACCACCACGTCGCCGATCGCGCTGTCGCGCATCTCCTGTGCCGCGGCGGTGAGCGTGTCGCTGCCGTCCATCGTCACCAACCGGGTCGTCATGAACTCTCCGACCGTTGTCATGGTGCTCCCCTCTCGGTGTCGGCCCCGGCCGTCTACCCGCCGCCCAGGGCGGGGTAACGCCGGCCGGCCGCGGGTCCGGGCCTGGGTGTTCACCGGCGGGCTGGTTGCCGCCGCAGCCGGCGTCGCAGGTCGAAGAGGCCGTTGCTGGACACGGCGTAGAAGACCGGCAGGACGAGGAAGATCGCGAGCGCGACCACCGGGTCGACCACGACACCCGCCAGGCCGGCCGCCCCGAACCCGACCAGGCCGACCAGGCCGCGTCCGCGCTCCACCGCGAAGACCCGCGGCGGCACCCGGGGATGCAGCAACCCCCGGCTCCGGCTGAGGTGGTGGTAGAGGCCGAGCCAGCCGATGGAGAGCAGCACGCCCACCAGGCCGTAGAGCCCGGTGGTGACCCGCTCGTCGGCGCGGTCGCCGTTTTGCAGGGCCCGCGAGACGATCGACGTGACGAACGGCAGCAGCGCGGTACCGAAGAGGACGGTGAGGTTCCAGCCGTGCAGGCCCGGGTCGGCCCGGACCACCCGGCGGAAGGTGCCCTTGTGGCTCAGCCAGCTCACCGCCACGACCAGGTACGACGTGACGTACGCCAGGTAGGCGGGCCACTGGTCGAGCAACGCGCGCGACATCTCGCCCGGCGGCACCTCCGGCGCTCGCAGGTCGAGCACCAGCAGGGTGATGATGATGGCGAAGACCGCGTCGCTGAAGGTGAGCAGCCGGCCGATGTCCGAACGCGGCTCCGCGACGTCAACGTCGCCGTCGACCGCCTCGTCGCCTTCGTGCTCGACCCGCATCCCACCCCTCCCCCGTGCCCGCCGGGTTATACCCGGCATCCGGGGCGGTACCCGCCGGGTCGCACCGCCCCGAGGCGCGCGGTTAGCGTGGCGGGATGTCGGATGACGAGCAGGCGTTACGCGGGCTGGTCGGCGGCTGCCCGTGGTTGCTGCGGGCACTGGCCGTGGTCCGCGAGACCGGCCTGCCGGACGCCTGGATCGGCGCCGGCACGCTGCGCGACCTGGTGTGGGGGCAGCGGTACGGCACCGGGTTCAACCCCGGTGCCCTCCGGGACGTGGACGTGGTCTTCTTCGACCCGACGGACCTGAGCCCGGAGTACGACCAGCGGGCCACCGCCCGGCTGGCGTCCGCCTGGGACGAGCCGCCCTGGGAGGCGTCCAACCAGGCGGCGGTGCACACCTGGTACGCGGCGACGTTCGGCGGCGAACCGATCGAGCCCTACCGCAGCGTCGCCGAGGCGGTGGCCACCTGGCCGGAGTACGCGACCGCCGTCGCGGTCCGGCTGGACGCCGCCGACCAGGTCGAGATCTGCGCGCCGTACGGCCTGGCCGACCTGCTCGGCGGTGTGTGGCGGCACAACCCGGCCCGGGTGCCGGTGGCACTCTCCCGGCGGCGGCTGGCCCGGCAGGACCCGGCCCGGCGCTGGCCCGACGTGACCGTGGTCGAACCGGCCTGACCAGCCCCGATCAATGGATCGGGCGACCGTCGAGTGTCAGCCGCGGGGTGGAGCGCCGTAGGTCCGCTCGACGTGCAGGCGCAGCACCAGCCGCCGCTCGGCGACCATCGCCCGCCGGAAGTCGTCCCAGTCCGGATGCTCGCCCTGGACCGACCGGTAGATGCCGACCAACTCCTCGACGGTGTCGTCGGCCGGGTCGGCGGCCACCGGGGTCAGCTCGGCGCGCCCCTCGGCCACCGCGTACGCCCAGCCGTCCTCGCTGCTGACGTGGAAGCTCGCCCGCGGATCGCGGCGCAGGTTCGCGGTCTTGGCCCGGTCGTCGGTCACCGACACCCGGATCAGACCCGACTCCCGGTCGAACGAGTAGACCACCGTGGACAGCTGCGGTCGTCCGTCCCGCTTGATCGTCGCCAGCACGCCCAGCCACCGGCCGGCGATCAGGTCGAACAGTGCGGTCTGTGCCCGCTCATCCGGCACGGCAACCTCCACCTCGTCCGGTCGGGCCCCCATCCAAACACGACGGGCCGATCCCCGCGATCCAGCCGGCCCAGCCGATCCCGTCACCACCGACCGCCGGCCGGCCACGAGAAGCCGGCAGTCGCCGATCTCCGCGATCCGAACTGCCCGGCTCTTTCTGGTCACCATGGCCGCGCAGAACGTGCCGGGCACGGCGCCGACGCCGGCCCACCGACCCCGCCCCGGCCGTGCCGCCGGGGTCGGTGAAGCAGGACGACGCCGGGCCCCCGCCGGAGATCGGCGGAGGCCCGGGGCAGGAGACGGGACGGCGGTCAGCGACGCTCGGCCGCGACCAGCTCGGCGATCTGCACCGCGTTCAGCGCGGCGCCCTTGCGCAGGTTGTCGTTGGAGCAGAAGAGCGCGAGCCCGTGCTCGACGGTCTCGTCAGCCCGGATCCGACCGACGTAGGTCGGGTCCTGACCGGCGGCCTGGAGCGGAGTGGGCACCTCGGAGAGGGCCACCCCGGGAGCGCCGTCCAACAGCTCGTGGGCCCGCTGCGGGGTGATCGGCCGGGCGAACCGGGCGTTGATCTGGAGGGAGTGGCCGGTGAAGACCGGTACCCGCACGCAGGTGCCGGAGACCTTCAGGCCGGGGATCTCGAGGATCTTGCGGCTCTCGTTGCGCAGCTTCTGCTCCTCGTCGGTCTCGAAGGAGCCGTCGTCGACGATCGAGCCGGCGAGCGGAAGCACGTTGAACGCGACCGGCTGGGCGAACGCCCGCGGCGGCGGGAACTCGACCGCGTTGCCGTCGAAGGCGAGCCCGCTGGCGTGCTCGGCGACCTTGCGGACCTGCTCGTCGAGCTCGGCGACGCCGGCCAGGCCGGCGCCGGACACCGCCTGATAGGTCGAGACGACCAGGCCGACCAGCTCCGCCTCGGCGTGCAGCGGGCGCAGCACCGGCATCGCGGCCATCGTGGTGCAGTTCGGGTTGGCGATGATGCCCTTCGGGCGTGCCGCGGCGGCGTGCGGGTTGACCTCGGCGACGACCAGCGGCACCTCCGGGTCCATCCGGAACGCCGAGGAGTTGTCGATCACCACGGCGCCGGCCGCCGCCACCCGGGGGGCGAGCTCCTTGGCGGTGCCCTTGCCGGCCGAGAAGAGGACGATGTCCAGCCCGGCGAAGTCCGCGGTGGCCGAATCCTCCACGGTGATCTCGCCGTCCCGCCAGGGCAGGGTGCGCCCGGCGGACCGCGCCGAGGCGAACAACCGCACCTGCTCCGCTGGGAACTCCCGTTCCGCCAGCACCTGCCGCATCACGCCACCGACCTGGCCGGTGGCCCCCACAATGCCGATCCTCATGTCCGCGAGGCTACCCACGCCGACCCCGGGACCGGGAACCCTTTCCCACCGCCCGGGGCCGGTGTCACAGCTTGCCGGGCCGGTCCGGAGGTGGACCGGGCACCCGGCCACCCGGAACCTCGCCGGCCGAGCACCGCGACCACCGGAAGATCCGAGCCCGCGCGCCCACCCGGCCGCAGCATCGCCGACGGGGCGCCCGCACCGCCGGCCCTCCGCGCCGCCACCGCCGCCTCGACCGCGACCCGCGTCACACTTCCCCGCCCGGCGCCGGCCAGGCTTCGCGTCGGGCTCGCGCGGCCTCCGCGCTGGCGTTCCCGCCGGGCTGGCGTTCCCGCCGGGCTGGCGTTCCCGCCGGGCTGGCGTTCCCGCCGGGCTGGCGTTCCCGCCGGGCTGGCGTTCCCGCCGCGCTGGCGCGGCCGGCCCAGCGGCGGCGTGATCGACACCAGATCGCTGACATCGCGGTATCCGACCCAGGCGGTTTCAAGCGGCTGTTGCAACGAGGTGCTTGTTGAGTACCTCGGCAGGATTCTGCCAGTCGAGGGTTTGGCGGGGTCGTCCGTTGAGTTCC